>NZ_JBFBBS010000003.1:176281-253582 GCF_040682835.1 Streptomyces sp. NPDC051104
CACCGAACACCCGGGCTCACCCCTCCACCGGCCCGAAGCCGGGATCACCCCTCCGCCCGCCCGGACACACCCGGGCTCACCCCTCCGCCCGCCCGAAGACCCGGGTCACCCGTCCGCCCCACCGAACACCCGGGCTCACCCCTCCACCGGCCCGAAGCCGGGATCACCCCTCCGCCCGCCCGGACACACCCGGGCTCACCCCTCCGCCCGCCCGAACAACGGCGCGAGCAGCAACTGGGCCGCGCCCTCCGCCACGCCGCGCGCCCCTCCGGGAGCGATGGTCACCGGTACGCCCGCGGTCGTGCCCTCGCGCAGGGCGCGTGCGTCGAGGACGGCACCCACCCCCCGGAGGAAGGGCTCCGGGTGCGCGGCCACGGTACGGCCGCCGAGCAGGACCAGGTCGATGTCGAGCAGTCCGGCCAGGTTCGCGGCGCCCACACCGAGGACGCGTGCCGCCTCGGGCACGTCGCCGCGCGCGACGGCGGCGAGGCAGAGCGCCTCCAGGCAGCCCCGGTTCCCGCACCCGCACGACGGCCCGTCGAGCTGGATGACCTGGTGCCCGAACTCCCCCGCCCCGGTCCGCGCACCCCGGTGCACGGCGCCGCCGATCACCAACCCGGCGCCGAGTCCGGTCCCGAGGTGCAGATAGGCGAACGACGCGTCCGTCGTCTCGGCCGCCCCGCCGAGGGCGAGCCCGAGCGCGGCGGCGTTGGTGTCCTTGTCGACGACCACGGGCATCGCCAGCCGCCGGGCCAGTGCCTCCCGCAACGGGAACCCGTCCCACTCGGGGAACCCGGTGACCCGGTGCAGCACGCCGTGCCGGTGGTCGAGCGGGCCGGGGAGAGCGACCCCGAGGCCGAGCACGGCCACGTCACCCACCAGTCCCTGCACCTCGCGGGCCGCCTCCTCGACCACGGCCTCCGCCCCCGCGCCCAGGTCCAGCGGTACCTGCCGCTCCGCGACCACCGCCCCGGTGAGGTCGCACAGCACCGCCCGCAGCTCGTCCCGGTCCAGGTGCAGCCCCACGGCGTGCCCGGCGCCCGGCACCAGCCGCAGCACCGTACGAGGCTTGCCGCCCGTCGAGGCACGGCGGCCCGCCTCCGCCACGAGCCCGTCCGACCGCAGCCGGGCGATGATCTTGCTGACGGCCTGCGGGGTCAGCCCGGTCCGCTCCGCGAGCTCGAGCCGGCTGATCCCGGGCTCCCCGGCCGCCCGCAGCAGATCCAGCACCAAGGCCGTGTTGTGGCTGCGCAGGGCGAACAGGTTCACCCCGCTCGCCGCGGTCCCTCCGCCGTGCCTGCCGTCTCCGCCCGGTCCCGCGTACGTCCTGTTCACGCCCCCATTTTCCCCGGCGCTTGCACTTTGGCAACAGTGTTGCGAAAGTGGGGCGCATGACTGGCACAGCCCCTGGTACTGACACCCCCCTCCGCGTGGGCCTGGTCGGCTACGGCCTCGCGGGCTCCGTCTTCCACTCCCCGCTGATCGCCGCCACCGAGGGCCTGGTCCTCGACACGGTCGTCACCTCGAACCCGGAGCGGCAGCAGCAGGCCCGCGCCGAGTTCCCGGACGTGCGCGTCGCCGCCACCACCGACGAGTTGTGGCCGCGCGCCGGCGAACTGGACCTGATCGTCGTCGCCTCGCCGAACAAGACACACGTCCCGATCGCCACCGCCGCCCTCGAGGCGGGCCTGCCGGTCGTGGTCGACAAGCCGGTCGCGGGCACGGCGGCCGAGGCGCGCGGGCTGGCGGAGCTGGCCGAGGAGCGGGGCCTGCCGCTCTCGGTCTTCCAGAACCGCCGCTGGGACAACGACTTCCTGACCTTGCGCAAGCTGCTGGCCGAGGGCGAGCTGGGCGACGTCTGGCGCTTCGAGTCCCGTTTCGAGCGCTGGCGCCCGAAGCCCAAGGGCGGATGGCGGGAGTCCGGCGACCCCGCAGAGATCGGAGGTCTGCTGTACGACCTGGGCAGCCATGTCGTCGACCAGGCGCTGGTCCTCTTCGGCCCCGCCGCCGCGGTGTACGCCGAGTCGGACGTCCGCCGCCCGGGCGCGGAGGCGGACGACGACACGTTCATCGCGCTCACGCACACCAGCGGCGTCCGCTCCCACCTGTACGTCTCCGCGACGGCGTCCCAACTCGGCCCCCGCTTCCGGGTACTGGGCTCGCGGGCGGGATACGTCAAGTACGGCCTGGACCCGCAGGAGGCCGCCCTGCGCGAGGGCCTGCGCCCCGGCCCGGAGTGGGGACAGGAGCCCGAGTCCCTGTGGGGCCGCGTGGGCTCCGGCGAGTCCCCGCTGACCGGCGGCGGCCGCCTCGAGCCGACCCTGCCCGGCGACTACCCGGCGTACTACGCGGCGGTCGCGAAGGCCCTGCGCGAGGGCGGCCCGAACCCGGTGACGGCCCTGGAGGCGGCCGAGGCCCTGGACGTCCTGGAAGCCGCGCGACGCTCGGCCCACGAGGGCGTGGAGGTGAAGCTGTGACCGCCGTGATGCCCGAGATCCCGGAACTCGAAGAGCAGGAGCGCCACCTGACGCTCTCTCAGTTCACGTACGACGACGCCTGGCGGCTGGGTACGCTGCTGGTGGAGCTGGCGCGGGCCCGCCAGGCCCCGGTGGCCATCGACATCCGCCGCGGCGGCCAGCAGCTCTTCCACGCGGCACTGCCCGGCTCGGCCCCGGACAACGACGCCTGGATCGACCGCAAGCGCCGTGTGGTCGAACGCTACGGCTCCTCGTCGCTGCTGGTCGGCTCACGCTTCCGCGCCAAGGGCACGACGTTCGAGGACTCCTCCCGCCTGGACCCCGACGCGTACGCGGCCCATGGCGGCTCCTTCCCGATCCGGGTCGAGGGAGCCGGGGTGATCGGCACGGTGACGGTGTCGGGCTTGCCGCAGGTGGAGGACCACCGGTTGGTGGTCGAAGCGTTGGAGAGGTTCAAGAACTAGGGGTTGTGGGGTGCCCCTGAAGGGGCGCGGGGAACTGCGCGAGCAACCACATACGGCCTGCAAGCCGCCACACTCGCGCCGTTCCCCACCCATCAGGCGCCCATCAGGCGTCCTT
This sequence comes from Streptomyces sp. NPDC051104, assembly GCF_040682835.1. Taxonomy (NCBI): domain Bacteria; kingdom Bacillati; phylum Actinomycetota; class Actinomycetes; order Kitasatosporales; family Streptomycetaceae; genus Streptomyces; species Streptomyces sp. NPDC051104. Next base: position 179,338 of record NZ_JBFBBS010000003.1, read on the forward strand.
CAGCTCCTGCCGCTGCCGCCCGAGCCCCTCGATCTCCAGCTCGACCACGTCCCCGGCCCGAAGGAACGGCTTCGGCTCGGGCCGCCCCAACGCCACCCCCGCCGGCGTACCGGTGTTGATGACATCACCGGGATACAGCGTCATGAACTGGCTGACGTACCGCACGACTTCGGCGACCGGGAAGATCTGCTCGGCCGTGGTCCCGTCCTGCTTCAGCTCCCCGTTGACCCAGAGCTTCAGGGAAAGGGTCTGCGGGTCCGGCACCTCGTCCGCCGTCACGAGCCAGGGCCCGAGCGGATTGAACGTCTCGCAGTTCTTCCCCTTGTCCCACGTCCCCCCGCGCTCGATCTGGAACTCGCGCTCGGAGACGTCGTGCGCGACGGCGTACCCGGCGACATGCGCCAGTGCCTCCTCATGGGACTCCACATAGCGGGCCGTGCGCCCGATGACGACCGCCAGCTCGACCTCCCAGTCGGTCTTGGTCGACCCGCGCGGCACGAGCACCGTGTCGTTGGGCCCTACCACCGTGTCCGCCGCCTTGAAGAAGATCACCGGCTCGGCGGGCGGCTCGGCACCGGTCTCGCGGGCGTGGTCGTGGTAGTTCAGTCCGATGCACACGATCTTGCCGATCCGGGCGAGCGGCGGCCCGATGCGCAGCCCGGTGGGGTCCAGCGCGGGCAGCTCACCGCTCCCGGCCGCGGCGCGGATCCGGCCGAGCGCCGCGTCGTCGGCGAGCAGCGGCCCGTCGATGTCCGGGACGAGACCGGACAGGTCCCGCAGGGTTCCCTCGGCGTCGAGCAGCGCGGGCCGCTCCGCCCCCGCCGTACCGACTCGCAGCAGCTTCATGGTCACAGTCTCCCTAGATCGCGAGCAGCCGCCGAAGGGTGCGGCCAGGTGCGGCCGGGGCACAGCCATCGGAGGACTGGTCGATCCTCCAAGGTCGGCGGTCAGTCCGCAATACCCTGTTCACGGACTGGACCGCACCCGGTCCCGTATCGCCGTACGCACCCGGGTCGGCGGCACGGCGGGCACGCTGCGGGCGGCGATCAGCGCGCAGACGGCGAGGGCGGAACCGGCGGCGGCGGTCGCGGCGAAGGCGACGGCCGCATAGAGGCTGCCCGTGTCGAGGAGCGCGACCTCGAGCAGCAGGAGCAGCAGCACGGCGGCGGGGCGCAGCTGCGCCCTGGTCCGGATCATCCGCTCCCCTCCCCCAACTCGCCCGCCCCTCACTGCTTTTATACAGGCTCGCTGCCTTTATACAGGCTCGGTCTCGAGCGGCTGCAGCATCCTCTTCGGCTTCAGCAGCGCCCGGCTGACCGGATCGGCCGGGTCGGGATCGAGCCCCGGCCCCGGCAGCATCTCAACGTCCTCGGCGGGCACGATGGTTCCGCAGGCGGGGCATTCACCGTACGACCCGAGTTCCTTGTCCGTGCCGCAGGTCGCGTGCCGGAAGATGCGCAGTTGCGTTTCGGAGCAGTGGTCGCGCCCCCACCGGCCGAGCGCGCGCAGGGTGGGCCACAGGGCGATGCCGCGGTCGGTGGGGACGTACTCGTCGCGCGGCGGGGAGTCCTGGTAGCGGCGCTTCTCGAGGATGCCCTCGGCGGTCAGGGTCTGGAGGCGGGCCGCGAGGACGGCGCGCGGGATGCCGAGGTGGACGAGGAAGTCGTTGTAGCGCCGTACGCCGTAGAGCGCGTCGCGCACGACGAGCAGCGTCCAGCGCTCGCCGACGATCTCCAGCGCGCGGGCGACGGAGCACTCCTGCGTCGCGTAGTCCTTGCCGAGAGCCATGAGCTCACTGTAGCGAGTTTTCGACGCATAAGTTCAATCACCGAACCGACTTTTCCAAAACTTGGTTCAATGACCGAACCGATCCTGCTAGCGTCGCCTTCCTACCCAAGGTTCAATGATCGAACCTTACGATCCGACCCCGCCCCGGAAGGGCAGGCCATGCCACAGCTGCAACGCACCGAACCGACCACGGCACCCCGCACCTCCCCCGCCGCCCCCGAGCCCCCGCGAGCGACCGCCACCCTCGCCCTGACCAGCGCGGCCACGGCCGTGGCGCTGATGACGTACACCGCGCCCGCGGTCACGCTCCCCGCCACCGTCGCCGCCCTGCACACCCCGCTGTCCGCGCAGGCCTGGCTGCTCAACGGCACCCCGCTCGGCCTCGCCGCGCTGCTCCTGGTGGCCGGCAGCCTCGCCGACGACTACGGCCGCCGGCGGATCTTCCTGGCCGGCACGGTCGCCCTCGGCATCACCACCGTGCTCGGCGCCTTCGCCACCTCGACGTGGCTGTTCACGCTGGCCCGGATCGCGCAGGGAGCGGCGAGCGCCGCGCTCCTCGCCAGCAGCCTCGGCCTGATCGTGCACGCCTTCCCGACCCCGCGCGGCCGGCTGCACGCGACCGGCGTGTGGGGCGCCTTCGTCAGCGGCGGCATCGCGGTGGGACCGCTGATCGCGGGGGCGCTGCCCGGCTGGCGGCTCGCGTACGGGGTGCTGGGCGCCGCGGCACTGATCGTCGCGGCCCTGTCCGCCCGGGCACTGACGGAGTCCCGCGCGCCCCGGGGCGGCCGACCGGATCTGGCGGGCGCCCTGGTCTTCAGCCTGGCCCTCGTCTCCCTGGTGGCGGCGCTGACACTGGGCCGGGACGGCTGGCTGCGCACACCGGTGGCGCTGCTGCTGGCGGCGGCCGTGGTCCTGATCGCGGCCTTCGCCCTGATAGAACACCGCACCCGCACCCCGATGATCGACTTGTCCCTGCTGCGCCACCCGCGCTTCCTCGGTTCCGCGGCGGGCGGTCTGTTCACGGGCCTTGCGGTGATCGGCCTGTTCACCTTCCTGCCGACGCTGCTCCAGCGGACGCTGGGCCTGAGCCCGATCGCCACGGCGTGGCTGTTCCTGCTGTGGTCCGGGCTGTCCTTCGTGGTCGCGCTCCAGGTGAAGCGGCTGCCGGGCCACTTCGCGCCCCGCCACCAGCTGGCCCTCGGTTTCGCGCTGCACGCCGTCGCCGTCCTGACGCTGCTCGGCGCGGTGGGCTCCGGCTCCTGGACCCGCGTGCTGCCGGGCCTGGTGATCGGAGGCGTGGGCAGCGGCCTGCTGAACGCCGCGCTCCCCCTGGTCGCCGTGCAGTCGGTCCCCGCCGAACGCGCGGCGATGGGCTCGGGCGCCCAGCAGACGTTCCGCTACATCGGCTCCTGCGCCGGCGTGGCCCTCACCATCGCCCTGGCCACATCGGGCGGCCCCGGCTCACTGGCGCACGGGGCGAACGTCGCCGCGGTCGTCTCGGCGGGCCTGGCGCTCGTGGGCACGGTCGCCGTCCTGGTGCTGCGGGAGCGGGCGTGAGGACTCCCCGTCACCAGAGCAGCAATAGGGCGGCAGCGAGTGCGACGGTCAGTACGGCGCCTGCGGCCAGTGGTCCTCCGGTTCGGCCGGCGGCGCGAAGTCGTTCGTACCTGATATCGGCTGCGGCGTTCCGGTAGCGCATTGCGGAGTAAGCCAGCCCAGTTGCTCCGACAGCCATCAACAGAGCACCCGCGGCCAGTGAACGGGTACGGCTGCCTTCGACGAACTTGGCCGCGGCCAGCCCCAGCGCCATCACGTTCGCGGATGTGCGCAACCATGCGAGGTAGGTGCGCTCGTTCGCCAGATGATCTCGGGTGTGGGATGGGTCTGTGTCATCCCCGGGTCGTTCCTTGCCCATGACTCGCTCTCCTACTGCAGGCCGCAGCGATGCCCGTTCTGTCGCTGTCGCTGTCGCCGAAACCGGGCGGGATCGAAAGTGCCGCTCGGGAGGACTTCGAGCATAGTGGCGGTATGGGCATATGGGATAAAAGAGACGATATGATCGTGCACCGGACCGAGCCCTACAACGCCGAACCACCTCCTGGCGCGCTCGTGGACCCGGTCACCCCTCTGGACACCTTCTATGGCCGCAACCATGCCCCGATTCCCCGCCTGGACGGGGCGAGCTGGCGGCTGCGGGTGGACGGCATGGTCGACCGTCCCCTGGAATTGTCGCTGGACGAACTGCGGTACCGCTTCCCCGAACGGAAGGTGCTCGCCACTTTGCAGTGCGCGGGCAACCGCCGCGCCGACCTCATGGAGTTCCGCGACATACCCGGCCAGGTCCCCTGGGGCCCCGGAGCCATCTCCACGGCATGGTGGACCGGGGCGAGCCTGGCGGATGTGCTGGCCGAGGCAGGGCTGCAGGCCGAAGCGGCCCACATCGCCTTCACCGGCGCCGACGTGTCACAGGATGCCGACCCGCCACAGCCCTTCGGCGCCTCCATACCCGCGGCGAAGGCCACCTCCAGCGAGGTGCTCCTGGCCTGGGCGATGAACGATCAGGCTCTTCCCGTCGCGCACGGCGCCCCGCTGCGCGTCGTCGTCCCGGGCTACATCGGCGCCCGCAGCGTCAAATGGCTCCAGCGCATCACCGCGCAGACCGAACCGTCCGACAACTACTTCCAGTGGGAATACAGCCTCCTGCCTCCCGAGGCCGACCCCCACAAGGCAGGACCAGGCGACGGCATCACTCTCGGGCCGGTCGTCATTCACAGTGCCATCGTGCGGCCCGGCAAAGGCGCCCAGCTACCGTCCGGGCCTACCGAGGTCACCGGCTTCGCCTTCGCCGGCGACGATCGAACGGTGACGCGCGTGGACGTGTCCGCCGACGGTGGCACCACGTGGGTTCACGCCGATCTGGACGCACCGGACAACCTATGGACGTGGCAGCACTGGCGCGCCACGCTCACCCTCCCCGCGGGCGAGACGGAAGTCCTCGCGCGCGCCTGGGACTCCGCCGCAGGCGTGCAGCCCGAATCGCCGGCCACAGTCTGGAACCCCAAGGGCTACGCCAACAACGCCTGGGCCCGCCTCCACGTCACCTGCCACCGCTGAAAGCCCAGCGGCCCTACCGCGGCGGGTGCGGATCCTGGGCGCCACCGCACACCCGACGGCGGAGCGGATCGCGCAACTCGGGCGCACCCAGGAGGGCTGCCACATGGACGCGTCCGTGCAGTCTGCCGTCCTGCCGTACCTGCGCAGTGAACTGGACAAGCGCGGCCTGACGGGCACGAAGATCTCGGCATCGGACGAAACGAGCTACGACCTGGCGCGCACGACGTGGGGCTCCTTCAGTTCGACGACGAAGGGCTACGTCAACCGCGTCAACGTCCACGGCTACCAGGGCTCCGGCGGCGGCAGGGACCTCCTCTACACGGACGTGGTGAAGACGTCGGGCAAGGCCCTGTGGAACTCGGAGACGGGCGACGGCGACGCCACCGGCCTCACCCTGGCCAGCAACCTGCTCCTCGACTTCCGCTGGCTGCACCCGACGGCGTGGGTGTACTGGCAGGTGATGGACCCCACGGCGAGCTGGGCGATGATCGCCTACGACGCGAGCACGCTCCAGCCGGGCGCGGTGCAGACGAAGTACTACGTGATGGCGCAGTTCAGCCGCCACATCCGCCCCGGCATGACGATCCTCGACACGGGGGTCGACTACGCGGTCGCGGCCCTGGACAAATCAGCCAAGCGCCTGGTGATCGTGGCGGCGAACAAGTCCACCTCCGCCCAGACCCTGACCTTCGACCTCTCCCGCTTCACGACGGTGACGGGCGGCACGGGCGGCGTGGTCCCGCGCTGGAACACGGTCACGGGCGGTGGCGGCGACCTGTACACGGCACACTCGGACACGTACCTGAGCGGAAAGACGCTGAGCGTGCCGTTCGCGGCGGGCGCGGTGCAGACGCTGCAGGTGGACGGGGTGGTGGCCTGACCACCTGAGGCCCCCCCGAGGTGACCCCCAAGGGAGACCTGCGCCACCCCTGGCCTGCGAATCTCTCCTGTTTGTCAGCCGTCGGCAGTACGGTGTCCCCCATGCGCCCCGACACGCCTGCCGAGAACGTCGACCACAACGCCGAAGCAGCACGCCTGGAGCGGACTGCCGGTCTGTATCCCGAGGACGCGGAGCACCTGCTGTTGCAGGCCGCGGCCCACCGGGAACTGGCCGGCGACCGCCCCGGCGCGACCGCGCTGTACGACCGCCTGCTGTCCTCCGGTGAGCCGCTGGAGAACCCCCACCTGGTACGCGCCCTGAAGGCGTCCAACCTGTGGGAGTACGACCACGAGGCGGAAGCGCGGGCGATCATCGAGGGAATCCGCACGGCCGCCCCGCGGCACCCTGCCCCCTGGGTGATCATCGCGGAGTCCCTGGAGTCGCACGACGAGCTCGAGGCGGCCGAGAAGACGTTCACGGAGGGCCTACGGCTCCTGGTGGGCGACGGCACTAAACCCCCGCAGTCCACGCACCCCCTCCTCTACGGCCGCCACCGGGTCCGCCGCATGCTGGGCGCGCCCCACGACGAGTGGGACGCCCTGGCGGACTCCGTCCACTCCTCCTCCATCACCCTGGACGAGCTGCACGACCCCAAGCGCGTCTGGACCCTGGGCTCGAACAACCCGGCGGAGCTGAAGGCGGAGATCACCCGCCTCCGAGCAGAACTGGGCGCGCACCGGGAGGCCCTGTCCCGCCCGTTCCCGGTCGCGGTCCTGCACTGGCCGGCGGGCGAGCTGGCGGAGCTGGTGGCGATGTACCCGTCGCTGGTCGCCGAGTACCCGTCGCACGAGGAGCACCTGGCGACGATAGAGGCGTCACTGAGGGAACTGGCGGCCTCCGGGACGGCGAACCTGGGCATCGTGTCGGGCACGGTGCCGTCGTACGAGGCGTTCGCGGCCTCGGAGGGCGCGTCACCGGGGGATGCGGCACTGCTGCCGCAGTACGCGACGATCTTGGCCGCGCGGGGGCGGGCTGTGGCTTGGCCGCCGGAGCGGGGGAATGGGTGCTGGTGTGGGTCGGGGGCGGTTTATGAGGGGTGCCACGGGGACTGAGGGCGAACCCACGGCCTCAGTTGGCGGGGCACACCCCGGAAGTCACGGGCTTCCACCTCGTCCGGGCGGGGCGTTCCTGCATCACCGCAATTGGTGCGTTTGAGCCACTCGCGGCCTCGGCGTGGCCTGGTCGAAGCAACGCGAGGTGTCCCAAACCCACCAACTGCTGCTCTCTGCGCTCCGAAAACGATCACCTTTCGGCACAAGACCTTCGATTGTCAGTGGTTCCTGTTAGAACAGAGCCACATTGACGCGTGGCGATCGAGGGGGTCATGGTGACGGAAGCGGGGGGTCCGGCACAGCCGGTGGCTGGGGTGTACGAGAAGCTGATCACCCGGAGCGTGGACAACGAGCTGGGTCAGCTCGAGGCCATGGGGTGGAAGGCCATCGACGCGGAGGTCAGCGCCGAATCCTCACCTCATGTGCTGGCTCGTCACATCGGCGAGGTAGTCGCCCACAGGCTCAACCAGCTCCCGCCCGACCAGCAGGTGCCCTTCGTCAACCAAATACTCGAGTCCCTGGCCACTGGTACGGCTGGCCAAAGTGACGCCGAGCCCATCAGTACGGTCGTCGAGGGACCGCGGCAGCTTCTCGCCCTCGCCAAGCAAGAGTCACCGGGCGCCTACGCGATCCGCCCGCTTACTCCGCTCTCCGAGACGTCGTTGCTTACGAACTCGCCGGAGGACGTCAGCCTGGGCTCGGAGCTGCGGGCCGAGCTGGCGACCGCGGACCGTATCGACCTCCTTTGCGCGTTCGTGAAGTGGTACGGCATACGGGTCCTGGAGGACGCTCTCCGCTCCGCCAAGGAGCGAGGCGTAGAAATCCGGGTCATCACGACCACCTACATGGGCGCCACCGACCGCCATGCGCTCGACCGTCTCGTCCGCGACTTCGGTGCCACCGTCAAGGTCAACTACGAGACCCGCTCCACGCGCCTGCACGCCAAGGCCTGGCTGTTCCGGCGCGAGACGGGCTTCGATACCGCCTACGTCGGCAGCTCGAATCTGTCCAAGGCCGCACTGCTCGACGGCCTGGAGTGGAACGTACGTCTGTCGTCCGTCGCGACGCCCGCGGTGCTGGACAAGTTCGAGGCGACGTTCGACGCGTACTGGAATGACATCGCCTTCGAGACGTACGACCCAGACCTCCACGGCGAGCGCCTCGATGGAGCACTGGCTCAGGCGAGTGGCAGCATCCCGTCCACCGACCTGAAGATCAACCTCTCCGGTCTCGAGGTGCGTCCCTTCCCGCACCAGCGAGACATGCTCGAGCGGCTCAGAGTCGAGCGGGAGATCCGCGGGCGGCACCGGAACCTGCTCGTCGCTGCCACTGGCACGGGGAAGACCGTGATGGCCGCGCTTGACTACCGCAGTCTGTGCAGGAAGTCGACCGACGGACGGCTCAAGCTGTTGTTCGTGGCCCACCGCAAGGAGATCCTCAATCAGTCCCTGCGCAAGTACCAGGAGGTACTGGACGACGCCTCCTTCGGGGAGCCGCTGCACGCGGGGGAGGATCCGCACGAGTGGAACCACGTCTTCGCCAGCGTTCAGTCCCTCAACGTCCGGCGGCTGGAGCAACTGTCGCCTGATCACTTCGACGTCATCGTCATCGACGAGTTCCATCACGCCACCGCCGCCACATACCGCCGGGTCATCGACCACTTCACGCCGAAGGAGTTGTTGGGTCTGACGGCGACTCCCGAGCGGATGGACGGGCACAACGTCCAGGACGAGTTCTTCGAGGGGCGCATCGCTGCCGAGATGCGACTGTGGGAGGCGTTGGAGAACGACCTGCTGTGCCCCTTCCACTATTTTGGCGTCCCGGATGGCACAGACCTGAGGAGCCTGGGCTGGCAGAAGGGTACGTACGCTGACCAGGAACTCGACAACCTCTACACGGGCAACGACGCCCGCGCCCGGATCGTGCTGAAGCAGATCCGGGACAAGGTCTCCAACCCTGGGGCGATGCGGGCGCTGGGCTTCTGCGTGAGCAAAGCGCACGCCCACTTCATGGCGGACTTCTTCCGCAAGGCCGGCTTCCAGGCCGTGGCACTCGACAGCGACTCGCCCGCTGGCCAGCGCGCCCAGGCGCTGAAGGACCTGGGTGATGGAAAACTCCAGGTGATCTTCTCCGTCGACCTGTTCAACGAGGGACTCGACATCCCCGGCGTCGACACCCTGCTCCTCCTCCGCCCCACCAACAGCGCGACGATCTTTCTCCAGCAGTTGGGCCGGGGGCTGAGGCGCACCGAGACGAAGCCAGTGCTCACGGTCCTCGACTTCATCGGACAGCACCGAGCGGAGTTCCGCTTCGAGGAGCAGTTCCGGGCTCTGACGAACCTGTCGCGGAACCGGCTCGTCGACCACATCGAGCATGACTTCCCGCAGCTGCCATCTGGCTGTCAGATCATCCTGGAAGGCAAGTCCAAGGGCCTCGTTCTCGACAACATCCGGACGCAACTGGGCGCGACGGTCAAGACGTTGGTGAACGAAGTCAAGGCGTACAGCACGCCGCGCCTCGCCGACTACCTCCGAGAAAGCCGTCGGGAGATCAAGGAGCTGTACAAGAGCGACAACTCCTGGACGACCGTCCTGCGCCGGGCTGGCCTGATCTCGGAAGCCGCACCTTCGGGAGAAGCGGCGCTGCTCAAGCGGGTCCATGCTTTTCTCCACGTGGACGACCCCGAGCGCGCCCAGACCTACCTCCGCCTGCTCGAAGACGACGCCCCGCCATACGAGGAACTAGGGCCGGCCGATCAGTCGTACGCCCGCATGCTGTTCTTCAACCTCTGGGATAATGCGGGCGGCTTCACCAGCTTTCAGGAGGGACTGGAGTCACTGCGCCCCCAGCGGGCGTTCCGGGACGAGTTGAGGCAGTTGCTTTCGCACGTCATCGAGCGGGCCGACCACTTCCCCATCCCGCTGTCGGGCCGCCTCAGTCATGTCCCGCTGAAGGTGCACAGTGCGTACAACCGCTCGGAGATCCTCGCCGCTCTCTGGGTGGCGCGCTTCGGCGGCCAGATGCCCAGGTCCTTTGCGCAGGGCGTGCAGTGGGTCGAGGATCTCCAGACGGATGCCTTGCTCATCACACTGGAGAAGAACGAGAAGGACTTCTCACCCACCGTCAGGTACAAGGACTACGCGCTGAGCCCGACGCTCTTCCACTGGGAGTCTCAGAACTCGACGGCGGCCGACTCCCGCACTGGTATGCGCTACCGGGAGCACGCACAGCGGGGCAGTCACGTCCTGCTCTTCATGCGGCGCTACAAGAACACCGACATAGGCAAGTCTCAGCCCTGGATACTCCTCGGTCCGGCCACGTACGAACGCCACACCGGCAGCAAGCCGATGGCGATCACCTGGCGCCTGAAGCACGAGCTTCCGGCCGACGTGTGGACGTACTCGGCCATCACAGCAAGCTGACCTGAGCCCGGGAGGGCCACCCGCCGACAAATCAGCGGGTACCGGCCTCGGCCTCGAAATGCGCCTGGGCCCGGTCTAGCACGTCGTCCGGGTCCCGGCCGTGTGCGCCCAGCCAGTGGAGGAGATCGGTAATCACGTCGATCACCGTCTCCTCCGCAACTGTTGCCTCCAACCGACCCCAACCGGAACCCTGCGGCAGCTTCATCGCATTGGTGTAGAACCCAAGGACGCTGGCGGCTCGGGCAATTCGGGGCCCTGAGGTGTGGCCATTGACGGCGGTCAGGCTCGTACGGAGCTCGCACCACGGCAGTTGGACCCACCACTCGCAGGCGCCAACTGGGAGCCGACCTGCGTCGACTCCGCGAGGTGAAGGGGCTGACTCTTGAGGAGGCGGGAGCCCGAGTCGGCATCTCTAAGGCGACGCTCAGCCGCTACGAGACGAAGGAGGGCACGGTGAAGTGGCCGGCCGTCGACGCTCTGTGCCGTGAGTACGGAGCGTCCGAGGAAGAGCGCTTGGCTCTCGTGGAGTTGGCGAAGGGCGCAAAGATCCAGGGCTGGTGGCGCTCGCTGGCCGATCCGATCCCCGAGTCCATGAACCTCATGCTCACCCTCGAGGACGAGGTCGTGCGCGAGGACCACTACGCCTGCATGTACATCCCTGGGCTCTTGCAGACCCGCAGGTACGCCGAGGCTGTACACCGTGCCTCCGAAGTGCAGTGCCCGGAACGGGAGGTACAGCACATGGTCGACATCCGCATGAAGCGGCAGGAGCTCTTGGAGCGGGACGAACCGCCGCACATCTGGTGTGTGATTGATGAGGCAGCGATCCGGCGCCGTGTTGGTGGCGGCCAGGTCATGCAGGAACAGCTCAAGCATCTTCTTGCCATCGCGCAGCGACCCAACGTGACGATTCAGGTGCTCCCCTTTTCAACAGGAGCCCACGCGGCGTCGGTGGGTAGCTTCGCAATCCTGCGTGGTCAGAGCCCTGAGCTGGACGTCGTGTACATGGATCTCCTCGGCGGTGGGCTCTTCATGGAGAAGCCGCAGGAACTGGAGCGTTATAGGTTGGCGTTCGAGTATCTCAGCGCCCAGGCCCTCGACTTGGAGTCCTCGGCCGAGCTCGTCGACCGCATAAGCCAGGAGATCGCGTGACGGCAGCCATAGCGAACCAGTGGTTCAAGTCTTCGTACAGCGGCGGCAGCGGGACCGAGTGCGTGGAGTGTGCGCTTGCCCTCGACGGCATGCTGGTAAGAGACTCCAAACTCTCGGGGGGCCCTGTTATCTCTGTCGGGGACGGGGCCTGGCGCTTCTTTGTACGTGCGGTGCGCCAGGCCGCACTATCTGTCCAGTCTTCACCGCGGCAAGAGCTGTAGGCCACTGCGTGCCATCGTGAGCGCTGGCTCAAGGTCAGCCCAACGCGTCGATGGCCTTACGATCAACGCGCGGGCTTCCGCGCCGTACACGACCATGCTGCGCAGTTCCTCGAACGCCTTCACGTACAGCGCGGCCTCGGACGGCTGGGTGACCTGGACGCGCGCCGACAGTAGTTCGACCGAGACGAAGGTGTCGTCGTACACGTGGAACAGTTCCTGCGGCCACAGGACCCGTTCCGAGGTCGCACTGGGGATGATCCCGAGCGATACCGATGGCAGGGCACCTGCGGTCAGCAGGTAGCCGAGTTGCGCGGCCATCGCGTCGCTGTCGCCCAGGGAAAGAAGGTGCACCTGCCCAGTGAACACTGAGTGCATCATTCAGGAACTTCTGGAAGAAGGACTGGACGACTGGGTGCCTGTCGATCCTCTGGTCGGACTCGCACAAGAGACAGTCGAGCAGTCCGGCCGCGACTTCCGCGAGGTGGCCACGGAAACGCTCACCCAACTGGTGAGCGGCGGACTGATGCAAGTGGGAGACCTCGGCGACAGCGGCTTCGAAGCGTGGAGCGGCACTCCCGACGCCATCGTGAAGCGAGTCGTATCCACACTCGAAGAATTCGACTGGCGGCCGCAGGGCGGCGCCTGCTGGCTCGCCAACACGGGGCACGGCAACAGCCGAGCGCCGCGCTAGAACCGGATTCTTGACTGCGCATACCGCGCCACTCGCACTCTCGGGGTGGTGCGGCTGTGCACGACTACTCGGCGGCCGCGTCGTCCGGCACGCTGGCGGTCATCGCCGGGGGCTCGCTGGCTATCGGCAAACCGTTCACTCTGGGCATCGCCAAGCGCACCACGCCCCGCGTGCTGTGGGGACTGAGGCCCTTTCATCCGGACCAACGTCGTCATCACCGCCGTGTGGACCGCCGCCTTCGCCCTGACCGCCATCGTGCTCGCCGTCGTCGCGCACGCCGGGAACGCGCACTCCACCACGGCCACCCTCATCCAGGTCGCCGGATTCGTGAGTTCACGGTCCGCCACGTCGCCGCCGTCCAGGCCAAGGCCGGCGCCGCTGACAGATCGGCCGGGCCGGCCCCGCCCGGCCGACTGCCCGTCCGGCCCCGGAGGCTACCTCCGTACCCAGAGGCAGAAGGGGTGCCCCGCCGGGTCGTACAGGACGCGTACGTCGTCCTGGGGCTGGAAGTCCGCCACCGTGGCGCCCAGCGCGCGGGCGTGCTCGACGGCCGTCGGCAGGTCAGTCACCTCGATGTCCAGGTGCATCATCATCTGCTGTTCGGACGGGGTGGACGGCCACCGTGGGCGCCTGTAGGACGGCTCTGTCTGGAACGACAGGCCGGTGGTGCCGTCGGGTGGCGCGATCTCGACCCAGCCCGGCTCTTCCTTCCGAACCGGCCAGCCGAGCAGGTCCTGGTAGAACCGCGCGAGTTCGTGGGCGTTCGGTGCGTCGAGGGTGGTCGCGGACAGCGTGAAACGCGGTTGCGGCTTCATAGGGTCCTGGTGCCCCGGTTTCCCGGCGGGAGGCCGTCACCCCCGGCGGGAGGGTTCGCTCGACGAGCGTGTCGACCGGGGCACGCACCCCGTCTGGGCTAGGCGGCCGGCGCGTCCATGAGGGTGTCGATCCTCAGACGCAGAACGGCGGAGTCGGCACCGGTGACGAAGACGGACACAGCGTTCAGGTCGTCATCGTCGTCCTCGTCGTCCTCGTCGAAGGGGCGTGCCAGCGCGAGGTGGACGTGGGCGGTCGCACCGCCACATGCCGCCGGGACGTTCGGGCTGCTACGCCTGCGGTGGCACTGGTAAGGAGTGACGCTCCGGTTGTCGCCCGGCCGTACGGCGGAACAGGGCCGTCCAGAGGACGGCTTCGCCGAAGTGCGGGGAGTCCGGTGCCTCGTCGTGCATGCGACGCAGCTCGATCTCCTCCAGGTCGCAGAAGATCCGGCGCAGGGACTCCGGGGTGTAGGCCAGGCCGCCCTTGAGGCCCTCCTCGCGGTAGAAGTCGATGTCGTCGAGTTCGGAGCCCATCGCGCCGGCCGCGAAGCAGGTCAGGGCGAGGTGGCCGCCGGGGGCCAGGGCCCGCTCGAGGAGGGCGAGGTAGCTGATGCGGCGGTGCGGCGGCAGGTGGTGGAAGCAGCCGGAGTCGTGGATCAGGTCGTAGGGGCCGGGCAGTTCGGTGTCCGCGAGGGCGAACGCGTCGCCGCAGAGGAACCTGACCTCGGCTCCCTCCTTCTGGGCGCGCTCCTCGGCCCAGGCGACGGCCGCCGGGGACAGGTCGACGGCGTCCACCTCGAAGCCTGCGGTGGCGAGGTGGAGGGCGTTGCGGCCGGGGCCGCAGCCCAGGTCGAGGGCGCGGCCCGGGGTGATCAGGCCGCGTTCGAGGTAGGAGACGAGGTTTTCGTCCGGCTTGGCCACGAAGAACGGCACGGGCTTGGAACGGTCGGCGTAGAAGCCGTCCCACCAGGAGGCCGCGCCTGCCGTCCAGCGGTCGGCCGCGGGCGCGAACAAGGCGTCCAGAAGCTTGAGTACGTCGTCGACCGTGCGGATGTCGCGGTCCATCCGGTCCCCCTTTCGCGTGCGGCGATTCTAGGGCGGGTCACCGGGCCTACGCAGGTCGGGCGTTGGGGGCCGGACGCCCTGGCTGGACTTGTGCGAGGCGCCGGTGAGGAGGGGAAGGGCAGATGCCGGCGGTCGGGGTGGAGCGCCGCGCATGACCGGTCAGGGGCCGGTTCGGGGGTGTTTTCAACCCCGCCGAGCCGGGTTTTTCACGGAGTTGGGAACGCTGCCGAACACGGCCGCCAGGTTTCCTTGTGGAGTTACGCGTCCTCTTCGCCGTTGAGGCGCTGGAGCAGGCCGAGCAGCGCCTCCCGGTCCGCGTCCGACAGCGTGGCGAAGCACCCGGCCAGTACCTCGTCGGCGACCTTGCCTCCCCTCGTCAGGACCTGTTCGCCGGCAGGTGTCAGGTGGTGTTCGATGCGGCGGCCGCGGCCCGGGCGGCGCTCGATCAGGCCCTGGGTGGTCAGGCGGGTCGCGAGCGTGCCGAAAGCCTGTTCGGTCTGGAAGGTGGTCGCGGCCAGTTCGCGGGCCGACGCCCCGGGAGAGCGGCCGATCGCCCGCAGGGCGTCCCACTGGGCGAGCGTCGTCCCGACGGCCGCGAGGGCGCCGTCGAGCGCCCGGTGCTGCCGGTACTGGGCTTGTTTGACCGCCCTGCCGAGGGCTTGCAGGTCACCGTGCATGGAGTGCATGGAGAAAGTCTACGCGCTGACTAAGCTAGCTTAAATAAAGATGCTTAGTTACTGTGGTGGGTATGCAGACAGACATCACAGCGGTCGTCCACGACGACCTGCCCCTCACCTTGTCGGAAGCCGGCCACGGCAGGCCGGTCCTGGTCCTGCACGGCGGTGGAGGCCCGGCCACGGTCGCGGAGCTCGCCGAGCGCCTCTCCCGGGTCGCGCACACCCTCACGCCCGTGCACCCCGGCTGGGACGGCACCCACCGCCCCGGGTGGCTCACCGGCGTCGACGACCTGGCCCTGGCCTATCTGCACCTGCTCAGCGACCGGCAGCTGGACGACGTCCTGGTCATCGGGTCGTCGCTCGGCGGCTGGATCGCCGCGGAGACGGCCGTGCGCGACACGGCCGGGATCATCAGCGGCCTCGTCCTGATCGACGCCGTCGGCGTGCACATCGAGAACGAGCCGATGACCGACTTCTTCGCCCTCGACGCCCGCGGCGTCGCCGAGCACTCCTGGCACGACCCGGACCGCCACCACGTCGACCCGGCCGGCATCCCGTCCGACCAACTCGCCGTCCGGCAGGCCAACATGGCCACCCTGCGCACCCTGGCCGGCGACCCCTACATGCACGACCCCAAACTGCTGCGCCGCTTGGGCCGCGTCCGGGTTCCCGCCCTCCTGCTCTGGGGCGAGAGCGACCGCATCGTCACCCCCGCCTACGGCGCCGCCTACGCCGAGGCCTTCGGCGACGGCCGGCTCGAGGTCATCCCGAAGGCGGGCCACCTGCCGCACATCGAACAGCCGGACGCCACCTTCGCGCACATCGCCGCCCACATGGAGGGGCGGGCGCCGCTCGTCGCGCACGAGTGACACCCGCCCCTCCGGGCCGTACATCCAGGCGTCAGCCGAACATGCCCGGCCGGTAGTCCCCCGCCGGCTGCTGGACGATGACGTTCAGACGGTTGTAGGCGTTGATCAGGGCGATCAGGGACACGAGGGCCGCGAGCTGGTCCTCGTCGTAGTACTTGGCGGCGTTCGCCCACGCCTCGTCGCTGACGCCGCCGGCCGCGTCCGCGATGCGGGTGCCCTGCTCTGCCAGCTCCAGGGCGGCGCGCTCCGCGTCGGTGAAGACCGTGGCCTCGCGCCAGGCGGCGATCAGGTTGAGGCGGACGGAGGTCTCCCCGGCGTGGGCGGCGTCCTTGGTGTGCATGTCGGCGCAGAAGCCGCAGCCGTTGATCTGGCTGGCGCGGATCTTCACCAGCTCCTGCGTCGCGGCCGGGAGGGCCGAGTCCGACACGACTTTGCCCGCGGAGTTGATGTGCTTCAGGAACTTGGCCGCGATCGGGTTGCCGAAGAGGTTGAGACGGGCGTCCATGGTGATCTCCCCATACCTTGCTGTGTCGATGGTTACGCAACAAGGACAGGACGACCCGGTGCGGATGTGACATGCGAGCGGCCAGGATCGGTGTGATGTGCGTCACCCACCGATCTTCAGGAACGCGCCGAGGGCCGCGTACAGGGCCGCGTGCAGGCGTTCCGGCTGGTCCGGCGTGGCTTCAGGGCGGTGGGCGCGCACATCGTGAGGGGGCGGTTCCCGCCGCGGGGCGAGGAGCCGGGCCACTCGGGGGCGCCGGTCCTCGCTCCGCGGTCAGGGAGTCGATCGCATGTGCGGCGGTGCGGTGTCACACCGCAGGAGCCAGTGGCGGTGCGGTGTCACACCGCAGGAGCCAGTTCCGCCTTTCCGAACAACAGCGCGAAGCCGGAGGGGAGTTGGCGGAGCAGACGAGTCGTCAGGTCGTCGCCCACCAGAGCGGGCAGCGTGCTGAGGACCGCGCTGACGTCCCAGCGTGCCGTCGCCGGTGTGGCGTTCTCGATACGGGTCGCCACCGCGTCCACGAACTCGGGCGCCGTCAGCGGCCGTGTCACCGGGATCTGCGACGCGATCAGGCGCGCCGCTTCCTCGGGGAGGCGGCGGGCCAGTTCCACGCGCTCGTCGCCGATCACATGTCCGCCGAGGGCGGAGAGCACGATACGGGTGATGCGCTCGGCCTCCTTGGTGGTCGTGTACTGGCCGGATTCCTGCACCGCGTCGACCAGCCGGGACCAGTCGGGCCGGGTCGTCGCCTCCACCGCGCTCGGCGCGTCCACCATGATTGCCGTATCGATCGCGCCCATCGTCGCCGCTCCGGTCGCCGCCGCTCTCGTCGTGGTCGTACTCATCGTGCGGGTACTCCTCCGTTTCGCTTCCCCACCCGGTCCCCTCCCGGGTACCCGGTTGTCGTCGCCCGTCCCGTGGGCGTTTTCGGACACGGGACGGGCGCTTTTTTGCCACGGACGTCAGCTGCTGAGCTGCTTGCGCTTGTCGCCGCCCGTGATCTGGATGCGGCGCGGCTTGGCCTCCTCGGCGACGGGGATGCGGAGGGTGAGGACGCCGGCGTCGTACGAGGCGTCGATGCGCTCCGTGTCCAGGGTGTCGCCCAGGAACAGCTGACGGGTGAAGGTTCCGGTGGGGCGCTCGGTCACGACCATGTCGGCGCCTTCGGGGGCCGGGGAGCGGCGCTCGGCGCGGACGTTGAGGACGTGGCGTTCGACGTCCAGGTCGATCGACTCGGGGTCGACGCCGGGGAGGTCGAAGTGGACGACGAGTTCGTCACCGGAACGGTAGGCGTCCATCTGCATCGCCGCGGGGCGGGCGGTGCTGCCGAAGACCTGCTGCGTGAGCCGGTCGAGCTCGCGGAACGGGTCGGTGCGCATGAGCATCACAGGTCACTCCCTTCGTGAGGCGCTGCTGTGCGATGCCCTTTCCGACTTCTTATATAGCGCGGAGGCAGAAAGTTGACAAGCTTCGACTCAATGCGCCGGAAGGGTGGTGTTTGCACAGGTGGGGGCGGGGGCGTGGGGTGAGGGCATGACCGACGTGACGGGGCGTGCGGGAAGACGGTGGCGGCGCGCCGGGCGCGCACCCCGCGCCGTGGCGCGCCCGCGCGCGGGGTTAGCCTCGATCGATCACACACACGCACCATCAGGAGGCACGCAACGATGGCGAAGGTTCCCACAGCTCTGGTCGCCGCGAGCGGGCTCGTCGGCGGGTACGGGGTCGCCCGCTGGACCGGGAAGCGGCAGCTGGGCGGGGCCGTACTGTCCGTCGCGGGCGCCGCGGCGGCGCAGCAGTGGCGGCGGCAGGCCGGGGGTGTGGCGGCCGGGGCGTTGACCGCCGCGTACGTCGCCGCGTTCGCCGGGTCGCACCCGCTGGCCAAGAAGGTGGGGGCGTGGCCGTCGGTGTTCGGGGTCGCCGGGGCCGTCGCGCTGGCGTCCTGGGCCGTGGCCGACCGGCGCGGCTAGGAAAGGCCGACGGGCTCGCTCGGTCGGCCTGAAGAGCACTGTTCCTCACAACCGGCCACATCCGAAAGGCAGGCCCTGCCGAGCCCCACCCCGTCACAACGGATTCGTGAGCGTCAGCTCCTCCCCCTCCTTCGCCCACTCCCCCCGGAACGCCCGCGCCACCCCTGCCGCGACCAGTACCCCGGCCGCGATCAGCAGCGTGAAGAAACCCCAGGCCAGGGGCCACAGGGAGGCGTCCGGGCCCGGGTGGGCGCGCAGGGAGACGTGCATCAGCGTGGCCGGGGGTGCCGCCACCAGCAGCAGGGGCCAGCCGAGGTCGTCCCAGTGGCCGAAGTAGGCCGCGAGGAGCAGCAGGGCCAGCACGAGGAAGAGGACGCCGACGACCGTCACGGGGGTCGTCTCCTCGGCGACCCCGGCGGCCGAGGGGCGGTTGCGCAGGTCCCACGGCAGGCACAGGAGGTACGCCCCGGCCGCGAGCGCGGCGCCGAGCAGGCGGATCAGCCAGCGCTCGGGCCAGGGGCGCGCTCGCATGGGGCGGAACAGCTTCTCGGTCATGCGTACGAGGGTGGCCGCGGAGCGGCGGGGTCGGGAGAGTACGGATACTCAGATCCTCACCGCTACGCGGCCACCGGGGCCGCCCCTACGGCGTCGCCTGCGCCCCTCGCGTCGTCGTCGCCGCCGTCAGCGGCGGGGCGATGTCCTCCAGGGAGCGCCGTTCCGCCCGTACCGCGAGCAGGGCCGCGACCAGGCCCGCCGCGCACATCACGGCCGCGCCGATCTGGAAGGCGAGGACCGTGTCGGCGACCTTGCCGGTGCCGGTGAGGTCCGCGAACAGGATCGGGCCGCTGATACCGCCGGCCGCGGTGCCGATCGCGTAGAAGAAGGCGATGGACATGGCCCTGGTCTCCATCGGGAACACCTCGGAGACCGTCAGGTAGGCGCTGGAGGCGCCCGCCGAGGCGAAGAACAGCACCGCGCACCAGCAGGCCGTCAGCGTGCCCGCGCTCAGCGAGCCCTGGTCGAACAGCCAGGCCGTGCCGAACAGCAGCACGCCGGAGATCAGATACGTCGAGGAGATCATCACTCGGCGGCCGACCGTGTCGAACAGCTTGCCGAGCAGCAGCGGGCCCATGAAGTTGCCGATCGCGATGACGGCGAAGTAGTAGCCGGTGTGGTCGGCGGGCACGTCGTAGAACTTGGTCAGGATCGCGCCGAAGCCGAACGTGATCGCGTTGTAGAGGAACGCCTGGCCGATGAAGAGGGAGAAGCCCAGCACGGAGCGCCTGCGGTAGTCGTGGAAGACCGTGCGGGCGATGGTGGCGAAGCCGATGCTCTCGCGCTGGTGGATGGTGATCGTGCCCTCGGGCTCCGGAAGCCGCTCCCCCCGCTCGTCCTCGATCCGCTGTTCGATGCCGGACACCACCTGTTCCGCTTCCTGTTCGCGGCCGTGGATCAGCAGCCAGCGCGGGCTCTCGGGGACGTGCCGCCGTACCAGCAGGATGACCAGGCCGAGGACGACGCCGAGGGCGAAGGTCAGCCGCCAGCCCACGTCCTTGGGCAGGATGGCGGTGTTCAGGGCGACGATCGACAGCAGCGCGCCGCCGACCGCTCCCACCCAGAAGCTGCCGTTGATGATCAGGTCGACCCGGCCGCGGTACTGCGCCGGGATCAGTTCGTCGATCGCGGAGTTGATGGCCGCGTACTCACCGCCGATGCCGAAGCCGGTCAGGAAGCGGAAGAGGAAGAACCACCAGGAGTTGAAGGACACCGCGGTCAGGGCGGTGGCGCCGAGATAGACCGCGAGAGTGATCATGAAAAGCTTCTTGCGGCCGAACCGGTCGGTCAGACGGCCCCAGAACAGGGCTCCTGAGCAGGCGCCCGCCACATACAGGGCGGCCGCCAGACCGGTGACCTGGCTCGAGCTGATCGCCAGGCCGCTGCCGGGCTCGGACAGACGGCCGGCGATGTTGCCGACGACCGTGACCTCCAGTCCGTCGAGGATCCACACCGTGCCGAGGCCGATCACGATCGTCCAGTGCCAGCGTGACCAGGGCAGACGGTCGAGACGGGCGGGTATGGCGGTGGTGACCGTGCCAGGGCGTGGCGCGGTGATCGACATGGCTCCCTCCTCACAGGCGCCGGGGGTGGCGCCGCATGCGCCCCGGGTTCCCGCGCCGGCGGCGCTTACGCCCCCAGCGCCCGCGACACCGTGTAGATCAGCAACCCGGCGAGCGAGCCCACCACCGTGCCGTTGATCCGGATGAACTGCAGGTCGCGGCCGATGTGCGCCTCGATCTTGCGGGTGGTGTGGCCGGCGTCCCAGCTCGCGACCGTGTCGGTGATCAGCGAGGTGATCTCCCTGCGGTAGGTGGTCACGACGTGCACCGCGGCACCCTCCACCCAGGAGTTCACCTTGCCCTGCGTCTTGGGCTCGGTGGCCATGCGGGCGCCCAGGGACAGCAGCGAGGACCGCACCCGGAGCCGCAGTTCGCTGCGCTCGTCCTCCGCCGCCGAGACGATCATGGAGCGCACGGCCGTCCAGGCGGAGGCGATCAGGTCCTGCACCTCGCCGCGGCCCAGCACCTCCCCCTTGAGCCGCTCCACGCGCGCCCGGGTGTCGGTGTCGGACTGCAGGTCGGAGGCGAAGTCGGCGAGGAACCGGTCGAGAGCGCCGCGCGCCGGGTGCGTGGGCGCGTCCCGCGTCTCGGTGACGAAGCGGAGCAGCTCCTTGTAGACCCGCTCGCCGACCTTCTTGTCCACGAAGCGGGGCGTCCAGCCGGGGGCGCCGCCCTGGACCGCGGCCATCACCTGGTCGTCGTGCAGGACGAGCCAGTCGTGGGCGCGGGCGCAGATCAGGTCCACGATCCGTCTGTGGCCGCCGTCCGCGACGACGCGCTCCAGCAGCTTGCCGAGCCCGGGCGCGATCTCCTGGGCGTCGGCGCGGCGGGTGATGGCCTCGCCGACCACCGCCTGGACGTCGGAGTCGCGCAGCACGGTGAGGGCCCCGCGCAGGGCTGTGGCCAGCTCCGCCGTCACCCGGTCGGCGTGCTCCGGATCGGCGAGCCAGGCGCCCAGACGGCTCGCTATGCCGACGGCGCTCAGCCGCTGCCGTACGACCTCCTCGGACAGGAAGTTCTCCCCGACGAACTCGCCGAGGGAGACCCCGAGCTGGTCCTTCTTGTTCGGGATGATCGCCGTGTGCGGGATCGGCAGGCCGAGCGGGTGACGGAAGAGGGCCGTGACCGCGAACCAGTCGGCGAGCGCGCCGACCATGCCCGCCTCGGCGGCCGCCGCCACATAACCCGCCCAGGGCCCCGCGCCCGAGTTCTGCGCCCATCTGGCCAGCGCGTACACGACCGCCACCAGCAGCAGCAGCCCGGTCGCCGTGCCCTTCATCCGGCGTACTCCCCGGCGCTTCTCCTCGTCGGCAGGGCTGAAGGACGTCATCGCCCGGCCGGCGGCGACGCCCGGGCCGGACGGCTGCCGCACCGTCACCTCGTCGTCCGTCTTCGTCCGTTCCATCCACTCCACCCGTCCGCGTCCCCCGTACACATTGTCCCTTCCCGACCGACTCATGGAACGGAACAGGAGTTCCCGACGTCTTGTCCGGAGAGGGAAGATTCGGGGGCTTTCCGTGGTTACGTCGGGGGTTTCCCCCAGGGGGCCGGCCCAGGGCCGCGCCGGTTCCCTTACGCCCCATGACCATCATGGGACTGATCATTTACGGAGCCTCGGGCTCCGCTTGCCCTAGGAGACAACGCACCGCATGACCAGGAAACACGGTTATGCCCTGCTGGCGGCTGTCCTGACGATGGTTCTGACCGTCTCGGCCGCCATATACATCGGCGTCGCGGCCGGTGACGGCAGCCGCCGCAGCACTCTCGCCGCCGGCCGGCCGACCCCGCCGAACGCCGCCGAACCCGCCTCCACCGGCGTCTGGGTGGGCGCCTGGGCGGCCTCGCCGTCCGGCGCCGAGCCCGGCACCCGGGCGACCGGGATGGCGGGCAGGTCCGTCCGCAACGTCGTACACGCCGGCGTCGGCGGGACGAGTGCCCGCATCACGCTGTCCAATCTCTACGGCGCGCAGTCGCTGAGCATCACGCACGCCTCGATCGCCCTCGCCGCCGCGGACGACACCGCCCGGGTGGCCGACGGCAGCATGCGCCGGCTCACCTTCGGCGGCCTCCCCTCGGTCGTCGTCGCCCCCGGCGGGCAGGTGGTCAGCGACGCCGTACGGATCGTCGTCCCGCGCGACACGGACGTGCTGGTGACCACCTACTCCCCCACCCCGTCCGGCCCGGTCACCTACCACCGGCACGCCCAGCAGGTCTCCTACGCGGCCCAGGGCGACCGCACCGAGGACACCAGCGGCGCCCCCTTCACCGTCCCGACCCTCTCCTGGCGCTATCTGACCGCGCTCGACCTGCTCGGCGACGAGGCGACGGGCACCGTCGTCGCGCTCGGCGACTCGATCACCGACGGCATCACCTCCACCGTGGGCGCCGACCGCCGCTGGACGGACGTGCTGTCCCAGCGGCTGCGCCGGGCGGCCGGATCGGGTGACGTGCCCCGCTACAGCGTGGTCAACGAGGGCATCAGCGGCAACGAGGTCCTGGTGAGCGGCGGAGGCCGGCCGGCCGACAACCCGAGCGGTCTGAGCCGCTTCGGCCGCGACGTGCTGGAGCGCACGAACGTCAAGGTCGTCGTCATCGACCTCGGCGTCAACGACATCCTGCACAACCCCGGCCAGGCCGACCCGGACCGGATCACCGCGGGGCTGCGCACCCTCGTCCATGAGGCCCACGCACGCGGCCTGAAGGTCGTCGGCGCGACGCTGATGCCGTTCAAGGGCCACCGCGCCTACCGGGCCGACCGCGAGCAGGTGCGCCAGGCCGTCAACGCACAGATCCGCTCCGGGACCGTGTTCGACGTGGTCGTCGACTTCGACCGGGCGCTGCGCGACCCGTACGACCCGCGCCGGCTGCGCTACGACTACGACTCGGACGACCACCTGCACCCCAGCGACAAGGGGTTCAGCAGGATGGCGGAGGTCCTCGACCTGACCTCCCTCAAGGGCGCCGCGCCCGCCGAGCTGTAACCCCGCTCACCGAGCCGTGGTCCCGCTCACCAGCCGCCGTGACGGCGCCGGTCGCGTCCCTCGCGCCGCGCCGCACGGCGCTCGCGGTGCTCCACGCTCCGCTCCTCATGCCACTCGCGCCGGGAACCGGGGCCCAAACGCCTCCGGGCATGAGGCGCCGGATCCCGGCGCGCGCCCCGCGCACCGGCACTCACCCGACGCCCGCGCAGGCGTAACCCGCTCACCAGCCGCCGTGACGGCGCCGGTCGCGTCCCTCGCGCCGCGCCGCACGGCGCTCGCGGTGCTCCTCCCGCCGCTCCTCGCGGCGTTCGCGCACCCAGTCGCGGTGCTCCTCGAGCGCCTTGTGGACGTCGAGCAGGCCCTCCAGGCCCTCACGGGGGGAGTTCTCCAGTTCCCCGCGACCGGCCCTGCGTTCCAGCTTCTCCTGGCGCCGCTGCTCCTTCAGCCGCTGCCGCTCGGCCTTGGTCAGCTTGCGCTCGACACCGACCCCGCCCCAGAACGCGAACCCGGTGATGACCACGCGCGGCGCGCCCGGCTCCCCCGGCACGCCCTCCTCACGGTGGTCGAAGCCGCCCATGATGCCGATGCCGCGTACGACCACCTCGACGCCGGGCGGCACGACGACGTTCATCCCGCCCATGATCGCGACGCAGTTGATCTCGACCTCGCGGTCCGTGAAGTCCGCCTCCCTGAGGTCGATCTCACCGCCGCCCCAGAAGGCGAAGCAGTTGAACCGTCTGGGCACCCGCCAGCGGCCCTTGCGCTGGAACCCGGACATCACGGCGACCGCCCACGTGGACGACCCCTCGCCACCGGTGATCCGCTCGGCCCAACGGCCGCTCTGCGCCGGTTCCTTGGTCAGGGACACGACCGGCGGCGTGGCACCCGCGACCGGCAGGTCCCGGGTGATCGGCGCCAGCTCGCGGTACGTCCGCGCCGTGTACGTCGCCTCCAGCCGCTCCTCGAACTCCTCCATGTCGAGACGGCCCTCCGCGAGGGCGTCCCTGAGGACCTCGGCGACTCGTTCGCGATCGGCGTCGGAGGCGCGCAGATCCGGTTCCGGGACCGGGGTGTGCGGCGCCGGCCGCTGCTCGTCGCTTCCCCCGTGAGACACAGCGTCGGTCATGGGCGTCAGCCTACGAGTTCGCGGCGTCCCGGACCACGCCGCGGCCCTCACCGGCCTCCTCCGCGTGCGTCTCGGCGTGCACCTCCGTGCGCTTCTCGGCGTACATCTCCGTGTGCTTCTCCGCGTACATCTTCGCGATCACCGCCTCGATGTCCGGCTCCCGCACCGACAGGTCCACCAGCGGATACTCCGCCGCGATCCGCGCCACCAGCGGCGCCGCCGACTGCGACGCCGGGAACGCGAGCCACTGCCGCGGCCCCTCCACCCGCACCACGCGCGCGGGCGGCGCCTGGATCGGCGGCAGCTCCCGCTCCAGGTCGACCACCAGGGTGCGTTCGCTGTCGCCGACCTCGTGCAACCCGGCGAGCGGGCCGTCGTACATCAGGCGGCCGTGGTCGATGACCATCACCCGGGAGCACAACTGCTCGATGTCCTGCAGGTCGTGCGTGGTCAGCAGCACCGTCGTACCGCGCTCGGCGTTCACCTCCCGCAGGAACTGCCGCACCCTCACCTTGGAGATGACGTCCAGCCCGATCGTCGGCTCGTCCAGGTACAGCACCTCGGGGTCGTGCAGCAGCGCCGCCGCGATGTCTCCGCGCATCCGCTGGCCCAGCGACAACTGCCGTACCGGCACGTCCAACAGAGCGCCCAGCTCGAGCAGTTCGACCAGGCGGTCGAGGTTCTCGCGGTAACGGGCGTCCGGGACGCGGTACATGCGGTGCATCAGACGGTAGGAGTCGACCAGCGGCAGGTCCCACCACAGGGTCGTACGCTGCCCGAAGACCACGCCGATGCGCTGCGCGAGCCGGGTCCGCTCCCGTGAGGGGTCGATGCCGGCGACCCGCAGTCGGCCGCCGCTCGGGGTCAGGATCCCGGTCAGCATCTTGATCGTGGTGGACTTCCCGGCGCCGTTCGGCCCGATGTAGCCGACCATCTCGCCGCGCGCCACGGTGAAGGAGATCGAGTCCACGGCCCGCACCTGCCGCCGCTCGCTCTTCAAAAACCCGGTCCTCTTGCGCACGTCGAAGACCTTCTCGACGCGGTCGAGTTCGATGAAGCCGCCGCTCATGATCCCCTCTCAGCTCCCCGTGCTCCGGTACGAACGCAGTCCCGCCCGCCACG
Organism: Streptomyces sp. NPDC051104; assembly: GCF_040682835.1. Taxonomy (NCBI): domain Bacteria; kingdom Bacillati; phylum Actinomycetota; class Actinomycetes; order Kitasatosporales; family Streptomycetaceae; genus Streptomyces; species Streptomyces sp. NPDC051104. The sequence continues at coordinate 204,962 of NZ_JBFBBS010000003.1, forward strand.
CCAGCCCCGAGAGCGCACAGCAGCCCACCGCGACCAGCGGTGACGTGAAGGCGACCCAGGACGGCAGGTCGAGTGGATAGGGCCGCCCCAGCACGTACAGCGCGGGCAGCCAGTTGACGAAGGCGAGCGGCAGCACGAACGTCACCCCGCGCACCAGTTCCTTCGCGAACACGGTGGGCGGGTACTGCAGAAGCGTGGTGCCGCCGTACGTGAACGCGTTCTGCGCCTCGGAGGCGTCCTGCGCGACGAATTGGAAGGCCCCGCCCGCCACGAACACCGCGCAGAAGATCACCCCACCGCTCAGCAGCGTCAGCGGCACCATCAGCACCCTCAGCGGCGTCCACGAGACGTCCAGCACGGTGACGGCGTACCCGAGGACCAGCGCCCCCTGAGTGACCCGGCCGAGGCGACGCAGGGCGAAGCGGTCCGCTGCGACCTGTGCGAGCACCGGCGCCGGCCGCACCAGAAGCGTGTCCAGCGTGCCGTCGCGCACCCGCCGCCCCAGCCGGTCCATGGATCCGATCGCGAGGTCGGCGAGGCCGAAGGCGGTCGTGGACAGGCCGTACAGGAAGGCCACCTCGGGCAGGCCGTAGCCGCCGAGGCGGTCGACCCGCGAGAACATCAGCGTGATCGCGACGAAGTCGAGCGCCGTGCCGGCGAAATTGCCGAACGTCGTCATCAGGAAGGAGGCGCGGTAGGCCACGGTGGAACGGATCCACATGGCGGTGATCAGGAAGTAGGCACGCACCCCCTCGCGCACCCGGCCGTAGGCCTCCGCGCGCGCCGGGCCGTACGGCTCCGTGCCCCTGGACGCGGTGTCAGCCACCCTGGACCACCACCCGCCGGGTCGCCGCCGACTGCACCAGCCGCCCCACGGCCAGCAGCACCACCGCCCAGGCGCCCTGGAAAACGTAGGTGGGCAGGGGATCCGCCGTGCCGAGCAGCACGTCCAGGGGGGCCTGGAGCAGCGCCGACCAGGGCAGCACGCGCACGACCTCGCCGAGCGCGCCGGGGAAGACGTTCAGCGGCAGCAGCATGCCCGAGCAGAAGACCGCCAGCAGCCAGGACAGCTGGGCCACCCCCGCCCCGTCCAGCAGCCAGAACGCGGTCAGCGCCACGACGAACCGGATCGCGAAGCTCACCACCACCCCCAACCCGACCGCGACCAGGAAGGCCAGCCAGGTGAGCGGGCTCGTGGGCAGCGCGAGCGGGAACAGCAGCGCGCCCACCACCAGCGGCACCACGCCCCGGCCGAGCAGGTGGAACAGCGCCCGCCCCATGTCAGCGGCCAGCCACCACAGTTGGAGGTCGGCGGGCCGGTACAGGTCGATCGCGATGTCACCGGTGCGGATGCGTTCGATCAGCTCGTCCTCGAAGCCGCCGCCCATCGCCGAGACGGTCATCAGCAGCGCCTGCCCCGTCCACACGTACGTCAGCGCCTGGCTCTCGTCGTAACCCCCCAGGTGCGGCCGTTCGTGCCACAGGGCCAGATAGGTGTATGCCAAGATCAATCCGAAGACTGTGTTGGTGAACACCCCCGCCGCGGTCGCGGTCCGGTAGGTCGCGTACCTCCGGAAACCACCGGCGGCGACAGCGGCGTACAACCGCCCTGCCCCCACGGGAGTCCTCCCTTCGACGCGTTCCGGGCGAAGCGCAGGAGCCTAGCGCGCGGACGAAGTGGCGTACCACACGTTTTCCCGCGCGGAACGTCCCTCGTGCCGGGAACTGGAACGCAAGGTGCGACAGTCTTCATCAGGGGACGCAGATGGCGTACGAGGACGTACGGGAACGTACGACGCGAAACGGGAGTCCGGCACCACGATGAGCGACGAGCCACAGCCGCACAGGAGCAGCCAGGTCGTGGCGTCCGGAGAACCGCGGACGGCACCTGTCGCCGCCATCCCCGGCGGCGGCGCGAAGCGGCCGAAGCGCACGGGATGGCGCCGGCTGGTCCCCACCTGGAAGACGGTGCTCGGCACCCTCGTGGTGGGCCTGCTGCTCCTGGTCGGACTGTTCGCCCTCGGCTACTACACGGTCAACATCCCGGCGGCGAACGCGGCGGCCACCAAGCAGAGCAACGTCTACCTGTACGCCGACGGCAGCGAACTGGCCCGCGACGGCACCGTCAACCGTGAGAACGTCAAGCTCGCGCAGATCTCCAAGGCCGCCCAGCACGCCGCGCTCGCCGCCGAGGACCGCGACTTCTACACCGAGTCCGCCGTCGACCCCAAGGCGATGGTCCGCGCGGCCTGGAACACGGCCACCGGCAAGGGCAAGCAGTCCGGCTCGACGATCACCCAGCAGTACGTGAAGAACTACTACCTCGAGCAGCAGCAGACCGTCACCCGCAAGGTGAAGGAGTTCTTCATCGCGATCAAGCTGGACCGCGAGAAGAGCAAGGACGACATCCTCGAGGGCTACCTCAACACCAGCTACTTCGGCCGCAACGCCTACGGCATCCAGGCCGCCGCCCAGGCGTACTACGGCGTGGACGCCAAGGACCTCACGGTCGGCCAGGCCGCCTACCTCGCCGCCCTGCTCAACGCGCCCAGCGAGTACGACGTGATCGCCCACCCCGAGAACAAGGGCGCGGCCCTGGCCCGCTGGAACTACGTCCTCGACGGCATGGTCAAGAAGAACTGGCTGAGCGCCGCGGAACGCGGGAAGGTCACCTTCCCCGCGCCCCGCCAGCAGGTCAACGCGTCCGGCATGTCCGGGCAGCGCGGCTACCTGGTCCAGGCGATCAAGGACTACCTCGCCGGCAACAAGATCCTCGACGAGGACACCCTGGCCCGCGGCGGCTACCGCATCACCACCACGCTGGAGAAGTCCAAGCAGGACGCGTTCGTCAAGGCCGTCGACGACCAGGTGATGAGCAAGCTCGACAAGAAGAACAACAAGGTCGACCGGTACGTCCGCGCCGGCGGCGCCGCCATCGACCCGGCCACCGGCAAGGTCCTCGCGATGTACGGCGGCATCGACTACACCAAGCAGTACGTCAACAACGCGACCCGCCGCGACTACCAGGTCGGCTCCACGTTCAAGCCGTTCGTGTTCACCTCGGCGGTGGAGAACGGCTCCCGCACCCAGGACGGCGTCACCATCACCCCGAACACGGTGTACGACGGCACCGACAAGCGGCCCGTGCAGGGCTGGTCCGGCGGGGCGTACGCGCCGGAGAACGAGGACAACGTCTCCTACGGCCCGATCACCGTCCGCAAGGCCACGGACAAGTCCGTGAACGCCGTGTACGCGCAGATGGCGGTGGACGTCGGCCCGTCCAAGGTCAAGCAGACCGCGATCGACCTGGGCGTGCCCGCGAACACGCCCGACCTGCAGCCGTACCCGTCGATCGCGCTCGGCACGGCCACCGCGAGCGTCCTCGACATGACGCAGGCGTACGCGACGCTCGCCAATCACGGCAAGCACGGCGCGTACACGCTGGTCGAGAAGGTCACCAACGGCACGCAGGACATCGCGCTGCCGCAGCACTCCACGAAGCAGGCCGTCAGCCGGGAGGCGGCGGACACCACCACGTCGGTCCTGCAGAGCGTGGTCGACAACGGCACCGCGACCGCCGCGCAGGGCGCCGGCCGGCCCGCCGCCGGCAAGACCGGCACCGCGGAGGAGGACCAGGCGGCCTGGTTCGCGGGCTACACCCCCGACCTGGCCACCGTGATCGCGGTGATGGGCCAGGACCCGGACACCGGCAAGCACGAGTCGCTCTACGGCGCGATGGGCCTGCCCCGTATCAACGGCGGCGGCGCGCCCGCGCAGATCTGGGCGCAGTTCACCAAGGACGCGCTGCGGGGGCAGCCGGTGAAGAACTTCGACCTGCAGCTCCAGGCGGGCGCGGACCAGACGCTGGAGCCCCCGAGCACCGGGCCGACGGACCAGCAGCCCGGCACCACGGGCGACCAGTCGAACGGCGGCACGACGGGCGGCCAGTCCACCACCCCGGGCCAGGACCAGGGCCAGACCCAGGGGCAGACGACGGGCGGCACCCCGGGCACGGGCGGTACGACGACCGGCGGCACACCCGGCACGGGCGGTACGACCGGCGGCGGCACGACGGGGACGGGCGGCACCACGGGCGACGGCGGCACGACCGGCACCGGAGGCACCACGGGCGACGGCGGCACGACCGGCACCGGAGGCGCGACGGGTACGGGCGGCACGAGCGGCAGCGGGGGGACCACCGGGGACGGCGGCACCACGGGGAACGGCGGGACGACCAGCGGGGCAGGGGCGCTGAGCACGCAGGGCCGGAGGTCGTAGCGGCAGGGTCCTCGCCGTATGCGACGGCCCGCACCGGTGTGATCCGGTGCGGGCCGTTCGCATGCGTGGGAGGCGGGACGCTCAGATGCCCAGATCCTTGATGACCTTCGCCACGTGGCCCGTCGCCTTCACGTTGTACAGGGCGCGCTCGACCTTGCCGTCCTCGTCCACGATCACCGTGGAGCGGATGACGCCGACGACCGTCTTGCCGTACAGCTTCTTCTCGCCGAAAGCGCCGTACGCCTCCAGCACCTTCTTGTCGGGGTCGGCGAGGAGGGTGACCTTCAGGGACTCCTTCTCGCGGAACTTCGCGAGCTTCTCCGGCTTGTCCGGAGAGATCCCGATGACGTCGTAGCCGGCGCCCGCCAGCAGCTGAAGGTTGTCCGTGAAGTCGCACGCCTGCTTGGTGCAGCCGGGGGTGAGCGCCGCCGGGTAGAAGTACACGATGACCTTGCGGCCCTTGTGGTCGGCCAGGGAGGCCTCGTTGCCGTCGGCGTCCGGCAGGGTGAAGGCGGGGGCGGTGTCGCCGGGCTGGAGTCGCTCGCTCATCGGTACCTCACGGGGCAAGGGTCGGGTCACGCGGATCAACGGTTTACCGGACGAGCCTAATCTCCTTCGGACCCTCCACGGGGGTGCCGATGGGTGCCTTCGGCACGAAGCTGACAGACTGTCCAGCACAGAATCAGGAAATTGCGCGGAACACGTCGCACACGACCACGGAGGAAGCGCGGTGACGGACACGTCGAGCACACCGGACACCAGGACTCCGGCCGAGATCGAGGCGGACATCAAGCGCCGCCGCGAGACGCTGGCCGAGACGCTCGACGAGATCGGCGTCCGGGTGCACCCGAAGACGATCGTCGGGGACGCCAAGGCCAAGGTCGTCTCCAACATCGACCACACGTTCGGCCGGGCCTATGTGGGCGTCAACCGGGTCGTCAGCGAGGTCAAGGGCCAGCTGATCACGGAGGAGGGCGCGCCGCGGCTGGAGCGCATCGTGCCCGTGGCGCTGGTCGTGGTCGGCGTCGTGGGACTGTTCGCGCTGGGCTCCCGGCGGCGCAGGGCCTGACCCGGCCGCGCGCGAAGCCGTCGAAGGCAGGTAGGTTCAGGGCGTGAGCGAGAAGACCCACCACGACAAGTTGCCCATCCGGATGCTGCACGACCGCGTACTCGTGCGGCAGGAGACCGGCGAGGGCGAGCGCCGCTCCGGCGGCGGCATCCTCATCCCCGCGACCGCGGCCGTGGGCCGGCGCCTCGCCTGGGCCGAGGTCATCGCGGTCGGGCAGAACGTACGGACCGTGGAGCCGGGCGACCGGGTCCTGTTCGACCCGGAGGACCGGGCCGAGGTGGAGGTGCGCGGCATCGCGTACGTCCTGATGCGCGAACGCGACCTGCACGCCGTGGCGGCGGACCGCTTCGAGGGGGCGGAGGACTCCACGGGGCTGTACCTGTAGAGGGCGGCTGAGGGGGCCGGCGACACGCCGGTCGCCGGCCCCGTCGACGTCACCACGCCCTGTCGACGCATCCCGCCCACCCGAACTGCCATGCCCCGACGGCGACATGGCGTGGTGCGAAGGGTGGGGGGCCAGCGGGGCGTGCGGAGTCCCCCGTACACTGAACGGCACCGAGCGGCACAAGAAGGCGAAGTGTCTGTTTTGGGGCGGTCGTGGCGAAATAGGCGATACGCGCGGGTTTTAGGTGCCCGTGGGAGAAATCCCGTGTGGGTTCGAGTCCCACCGACCGCACATCGACATGCCATGACGAAAGGCCCGGTCCGAGCTCAGGGACCGGGCCTTTGGCGCAGCCCGCCTCAGCCCAGCAGTTCCCGCACCACCGGTGCCAGCGCCCGGAACGCCTTGCCGCGGTGGCTGATCGCGTTCTTCTCCTCGGGGGTCAGTTCGGCGCAGGTGCGGGTCTCGCCCTCCGGCTGGAGGACCGGGTCGTAGCCGAAGCCGTTCGTGCCGATGGGCTCGTGGCGCAGGGTGCCGCGGAGTTGGCCCTCGACCACCCGTTCCGTGCCGTCGGGGAGGGCCAGGGCTGCCGCGCAGGCGAAGTGGGCGCCGCGGTGGGTGTCGCCGATGTCCGCGAGCTGGGCCAGCAGCAGGTCCAGGTTCGCCTTGTCGTCGCCGTGCCGGCCCGCCCAGCGCGCGGAGAAGATGCCGGGCGCGCCGCCCAGGACGTCGACGCACAGGCCGGAGTCGTCCGCCACCGCCGGCAGGCCCGTGGCCTTGGCCAGGGCGTGGGCCTTGAGGAGGGCGTTCTCGGCGAAGGTGACGCCGGTTTCCCTGACGTCGGGGATGTCGGGGTAGGCGTCCGCGCCGACCAGGTCGTGCGGGAGGCCCGCTTCGGCGAGGATCGCCCGGAGTTCGGTGATCTTTCCGGCGTTGCGTGTGGCGAGGATCAGGCGGGTCATGGGACCAGTATCCGGGCACGGGTGGCACCCGCGGCGTCCGCCTGCCGCGCTAGGAGGACGTGCAGACCTTCGTCAGTTCGCCCGCCGCGTTCGTCACCGGGCTCACGTCGGGGGTCTTGTCGCCGTTCCTGATCGCGTCCCGGACGTTGGTGACCGCCGTGCGCAGGTCGTCGACCGCCTTGTTGACGTCGACGTTGTCCGTCTTGTCGCCGATCTTGTCGAGGTTCTTCTCGATGGAGTCGAGGGCCTCGTCCGTCTGCGTCGGGTCGTTCGCCGCGTTCTCGACGGCCTGCTGGAGGCCGGTGACGCTGTCGGCTATGGCGTCGGCGGTCTGGACGCAGTCGATGGCCTTGTTCACGGCGTCGCAGCCCGCGCTCGCGCCGACGGCGGCGAGGACGGCGACGGCCGCCAGAGCGGCGGTGGCGGTGCGTCGGCGGTGGCGCGCGGCCATGGAGCGGTTCCCTCTCCGTGGGGGGTGACGGTGGGGCGCGCGGTGTCGTCCGTGCGCCCCACCGGGGTCACTCCTGAAAACGCCGTAGCGCGCTACGCGGTTGCCTCCAGCGCCGCCCGCTGGATCGCCGTGAGCTGTTCGCAGCCCGCCATCGCGAGGTCGAGGAGGGCGTTCAGTTCCCCGCGGTCGAAGGGTGCCGCCTCCGCCGTGCCCTGGACCTCGACGAAGCGGCCGTCGCCGGTGCAGACGACGTTCATGTCGGTCTCCGCGCGGACGTCCTCCTCGTAGCAGAGGTCGAGGAGCGGCACGCCGGCCACGATGCCCACGGAGACGGCCGAGACGGTGCCGGTCAGCGGTTGCCGGGTGGCCTTGATGAGCTTCCTGCGCTGCGCCCAGGCGACGGCGTCGGCGAGCGCCACGTACGCGCCGGTGATCGCGGCGGTGCGGGTGCCGCCGTCGGCCTGGAGGACGTCGCAGTCGAGGACGACGGTGTTCTCGCCGAGCGACTTGGTGTCGACGACGGCGCGCAGGGAGCGGCCGATCAGGCGGCTGATCTCGTGCGTACGGCCGCCGATCCTGCCCTTGACCGACTCGCGGTCGCCGCGGGTGTTGGTGGAGCGGGGCAGCATGGCGTACTCCGCGGTGACCCAGCCCTCTCCGCTGCCCTTGCGCCAGCGCGGCACGCCTTCGGTGACGGAGGCGGTGCAGAGGACCTTCGTGTCACCGAAGGAGACGAGGACGGAGCCCTCGGCGTGCTTGCTCCAGCCGCGCTCGATGGTGACCGGGCGGAGCTGTTCGGGGGTGCGGCCGTCGATTCGAGACATGGCGCCGAGCCTATCCGCAACAGCCTGCGTCCCGTCCCCGGCCGGGCATGCCCGGCCGCATGCCCGGCCGGATCAGCGCAGGCGGCGAGAACCGCCGTCACTGGGGGACCGACGAGGAGTTCCTGCTCGTCGCGCCGCAGGCGCTGGCCCACACCATCGATCCCGAACGCCTGCGGTCGGCCCCGGCCGAGGCGCTGGCGCATGTGCCGCTGGTCGCCTACGCCGAGGAACTGCCCATCGTGCGCCGCTACTGGCGCACCGAGTTCGGACACCGCCCCTCCAACCCGGTGGTGATGATCGTCCCGGATCTGCGCGGCATTCTCGCCGCGGTCGCGGCCGGTGCCGGGATGTCCGTCCTGCCCCGCTACATCGCCGCCCCGGCCCTCGCCACGGGCGACGTGGTGCAACTGCACCAGCCCGAGCTGGCACCGCTCAACACCCTGTACCTCGCCACCCGGCGCGGCGCGCCCGCCAACCCCGCCACCACCGTGCTGCGCGACCGTCTCCAGCAAGCGGCCCGGGCGTGGAACGGCCTGTGAGGCCTGGCCGAACAGGCGCTCCGGGACACATGCTCTCCAGGTGCGTCAGGGGCTTCTCCCGAGATCGGGAGAAGCCCCTGGCCCCCTGCGTCGTACGTACTGGTGTGTGAGCCGGCGGGCTCACATCATGTCTTCGATCTCCGCGGCGATCGGGTCGGCGTCGGTGCCGATGACGACCTGGATGGCGGTGCCCATCTTGACGACGCCGTGGGCGCCGGCGGCCTTCAGGGCGGCGTCGTCGACCAGCGAGGCGTCGTGGACCTCGGTGCGGAGCCGGGTGATGCAGCCCTCGATCTCGTCGATGTTGTCGATGCCGCCGAGCCCGGCAACGATCTTCTCAGCCTTGCTGGCCATGTCCTTACTCCCTGAGCCGAACCGCTGTGTCGAAAACTGGTCTACACCACCCCGGGAACGCCCGCAAAGCGCCGGGCCAGAACACCGCGCCCGCCTACGTGGCCTTCATCACGAGTGCGGCATTTGCTCCCCGTCTGTCCGAGGCCGCAGAATTCATGGGTTCCTTATCCCGCCTTCACCGTGCTACAACAGGTCTACACCAGAGTGGTGTAGACCACACGGGGCTGTTTCACCCCGTTCCACTCCCCCTTCCCGTCCCCCGGCAGCCCCGGCACATGGAGGAAGTATGAGCACCGCCACCGCGACAACGGCGGCCCCCGCGAAGAAGCGGGGGTCCGGTCTGTTCCAGGGCCTGCAGAAGGTCGGCCGCAGCCTGCAGCTCCCGATCGCCGTGCTGCCGGCGGCGGGCATCCTGCTCCGGCTGGGGCAGCCCGACGTGTTCGGTGACGACGGACTCGGCTGGCACAGGGTCGCGTCCGTCTTCGCGACCGCGGGCGGCGCCGTCTTCGACAACCTGCCCCTGCTCTTCTGCGTCGGCGTCGCGATCGGCTTCGCCAAGAAGTCGGACGGCTCCACCGCGCTCGCGGCCCTGGTCGGCTTCCTCGTCTACAGCAACGTCCTCAAGGCGTTCCCGCTGACCGAGCAGCACATCGAGAACGGCAAGATAGTCGAGGCGACGTACAACAACCCGGGCGTCCTCGGCGGCATCCTCCTGGGTCTGCTGTCCGCCGTGCTGTGGCAGCGGTTCCACCGCACCAAGCTGGTGGACTGGCTCGGCTTCTTCAACGGCCGCCGGCTCGTCCCGATCATCATGGCGTTCGTCGGCACGCTCTTCGGCGTCTTCTTCGGGCTGGTCTGGAAGCCGATCGGTGACGGCATCTCCGACGTCGGCAAGTGGATCACCGGTCTCGGCGCCGTGGGCGCGGGTCTGTTCGGTCTGATCAACCGCGCGCTGATCCCGGTGGGCATGCACCAGTTCGTGAACGCCGTCTCCTGGTTCCAGATCGGCGACTACAAGAACTCCGCGGGCGTCATCGTGCACGGCGACCTGAACCGCTTCTTCGCCGGTGACCCGACCGCCGGACAGTTCATGTCGGGCTTCTTCCCGATCATGATGTTCGGTCTGCCGGCCGCCGCGCTCGCCATCGCGCACACCGCCCGCCCCGAGCGCCGCAAGGCCGTCATGGGTCTGATGCTCTCGGTCGCGCTGACGTCGTTCGTCACCGGTGTCACCGAGCCGATCGAGTTCTCGTTCATGTTCATCGCGCCGGTGCTGTACGGGATCCACGCGGTCCTCACCGCGCTGTCCATGGCGATCACCTGGGCGCTCGGCGTCCACGCCGGCTTCACGTTCTCGGCCGGTGCGATCGACTACCTCCTGAACTGGCACCTCGCCACCAGGCCCTGGCTGATCATCCCGATCGGCCTGGTCTTCGCGGCGATCTACTACTTCGTCTTCCGGTTCGCCATCATCAAGTTCAACCTCACCACCCCGGGCCGCGAGCCCGAGGAGGAGGTCGAGGACCTCACCAAGGCGTAGCCGCCCACAGTCCCAGGAGGGCCCCGGAACCGTGTGGGATGCTGTTGGTTTAACCAACAGCATCCCGTGTGGTTCCGGGGCCCTCTTCCGTACGTCAGCGCTTCCAGTGCAGCGCCCACCAGGTCCACCGCCAGGTCCCGGGTGTCGTGGACCGGAAGGCCGTTGTCCGTGTACCAGTCGGCCGTGGCCTCCGGGTGCGGGCCCGTGACCGCCACGCGGCCGGCGCCGAAGCGGGTCACCAGTGCGGCGGGCAGCCCGTTGGTGTAGGTGGCCAGGACCCGCGTGTCCGCGGCCGCGGCGGTCTCGTCGAGCACGAAGTACGGGCCGTCCTGGAAGAACACGGTCCGGGGCCGGCCCCGCCACACCACCCCGACCAGCGTGTCGCTCTCGTCATGGACCGTGCGCCCCGCAGAGGAGATGTACTGGTCGGTGTCCCCGGGCAGCAGCCCGAACCCGGGTGTCGCCCCGGCCAGATAGCCGCCCAGGCAGAAGCCCACGTACCGCCCGCCGCCCCGGACGAAGTCGCGGATCGCGTCGCGTTGCCGCCGCAGCTTGCGGTAGGCGCGGGAGAGCGTGCCGCCGCCCGGCTGGGCGTACACCAGGGCCCCGGACAGCGACTCGGCCGACAGCGGCAGCGCCTCCCGCGGCCCGGTGAAGCGGACGTCCAGGTTCCAGGGGCCGGCGGCGAGCAGGTCCGCGACCGCCTCCGGGCACCCGGGCAGCGTGGCCGGCCCTCGGTAGACGAGCGCGAGCGGGCGCCCTCCGGCACCGGACGCCTCGGCGTGTGCCATGCCTTCCTCACCGCCCCGGATGCGCGGCGCCCTCGGCGGGGAGCCCGCGCCAGCTGGTCCCCGGCGTCAGGTGCTCCCCCTTCATGGCCAGGGACAGTGCCCCGAGCCGCACGCCCTCGCCCACCACCGCGTCGTACAGGACGATCGCGCGCGTGCCGACGCTCGCGCCGGACCGGACGGTCACCTTCGACATCTTCATCACCCGGTCTTCGAACAGGTGGGTCTGCAGCGAGACGTTGGTGCCGATCGCGGCGTCGTCGCCCACCTCCACCAGGTCGAACTCGGTGAGGAAGGTGGTGCCGATCCAGGTGCGCCGGCCGATGCGGGCGCCGAACAGGCGGAGCACCGACGGCAGGAAGGGCGTCCCCACCAACATACGCACGCCGGCCGGGACGGCGGCGGCCTCGAACAGGCCGGTGACGAACTCGGTGCGGCGGACGAACAGGCTCCACAGCGGTGCGACGCGCGGCCGGTACCGCCCCACGACGACCAGCTTGACCAGCACGCAGAACGCGGTGACGGCGGCCATCGCACCCATCGCCAGCAGCGGTGCCACGAGCACCGCCGTCGGCACGTCGCCCGTACGGCGGGTGAGGGCGGACAGCGCCAGCACGACCAGCCAGGCACCGGCCGCCAGCAGGGAGGCGGGCAGGGTGGCGCGGAAGAACTCGATGCCCAGGCGCCCGAACACGGCCCCGCGGGTCGGCCGGTAGGTCAGCTCCTCGGGGTAGGAGCCGCTGCTCTGCCGCACCGGCAGCCGCAGCGCGGGCGAGCCCAGCCAGGTGGTGCCCTCGGGCACACGGTCCCGCGGCGGGACGGTGCCCACGCCGACCAGGGAGTCCGCTCCGAGTTCCGTCCCGGCCGGTACGAGCGCCGCGTTGCCGACGAACGCGCGGCTGCCCACCTCGGTGGGCCCGAACGCCACCCGGTCCGCGGCGAAGGCGGCGGCCCCGATGCTCGCCATGTCCGCGACGAAGCTGCTCTCCTTCAGCGTGAGCAGGTCGGGGTCGATGCAGGCGGCGGTGGACACCTCGGCGCCCCGGCCGACGCGCGCGCCGAGCAGCCGCAGCCACGGCACGGTGTACAGGGTGGCGTAGAGCGAGTTGGTGAAGGTGAGGCTGTACTCCAGCAGCTTGTCCGCGACCCACTTGCGCACGCCGAGGAAGGAGCGCGCGGGGTGGATGCCGGCGGGCACCCGGGGCAGGACGAGGCGCTTGCCGAGGGCGACCACCGTGCACACCGTGATCACGAACAGCGGTCCGGACAGTGCGGCGGCGGCCAGTGCGGCCTCCGTGCCCCAACGCTGCCAGGCGCACCAGGCCAGGGCGGCGCCCGGCAGGATCATCGCGGGCGTGGCCGCCTCCAGGCAGAGGAGACCGAGCAGTGCGGCGGCGAGGTGGCGTGGCCGCCAGCGGTCGGTGCCTTCGGGTCCGGCCAGCATGGCCTCCACGGCCGGGGCCAGGGCGTCGACCGGGCGCGCCGGTGATCCGGCTCGGCGGGCCCCGGCGGGGACCGGCTCGCCCGGGCCGAGGAGGGACTGCTCGCCGAGTGCCGAGCGGGGGCCCATCCGGGCTCCGGGTTCGAGGACCGCGCCCGCGCCGACGTGGGCCCGCTCGCCGATGGTGATCGGGGCGACCGTGACCCATCCGTCGGCGACCTGCCAGGGGCGCAGGCAGGCGCCGTAGCCGATGGCGGTGTCGCTGCCGACGCGCAGCAGGGCCGGCAGGGAGATCATGCTGGTGGCGATGGTGGTGCGGGCCCCGATGCGGGCTCCGAGGAGCCGCAGGTAGGGGGCCATGAAGGGGGAGCCGCTGAGCAGCCGGAGCGGGCTGACGCCCAGCAGCAGGTCCAGCGCCCACAGGCGCAGGTAGGTCGCGCCCCACAGCGGGTGGCGGCCGGGGGCGATGCCCGCGGCGAGGGGGCGGGCCAGGGCGAGGGGCAGGAGCCAGCGCAGGGCCGTGTAGGCGGCCAGCACGGCGAGCGCGGGCTCGGCCACCGCCCGGCCGGACACCTGGCCGTGGCTGGTGGCGTACGAGACGGCCAGGGGCAGCGTGAACAGCAACAGCATGATGTGGATCGCCGCGGCCTGGGCGAGCCCGGCGAGCGCGATCCGGGCGCGGCCGTGGCGGATCGGCGCCGGGCGGGGCGGCTCGGTGGCGGCGGGAGTGGCCGCCGCCGTGCGCAGCCGGGCGGCGAGCGCGCGGACGGTCGGGTGTTCGTAGAGGTCGCGCAGGGTGGGGCCGGGTTCGCCGTCCTGGCCGCGCAGCAGGGAGACGGCCCGGGCAGCGAGCAGGGAGTGGCCGCCGAGGTCGGTGAAGAAGTCGGCCTCGGCGGACAGGTGGTCCGGGGGGATGCCGAGGATTTGGGACCAGGCGTCCCGGACGCGCGCTTCCCAGGCGTCGCGGGCGGGCACCACCCGGCCGGTGCCCGCGAGCCGTCTGCCGGTCGGGGCGGGCAGCCGCCTGCGGTCGGCCTTGCCGCTCGGCATGGCGGGCAGCCGGTCGAGGACGTCCAGGAACGACGGCACCATGTAGGCGGGCAGCATGCGGCGCAGACGCTCGTGGAGGCGGGCGGCGAGGGCGTCGTCGTCACGGGCGGTGTCCGGTTGCGGGGCACCGTCGGCGCGGACGACGTAGGCGGCGAGGACCTTGCCGTCGTGACCCTGTTCCGCCGGTGCTCCGGGCGCCGGGACGAGCGCGGTGATCGCCGCAGCCACGGCGGGGTCCTCCAACAGCACGTTGTCGATCTCGTCGAGGGCGACCCGGTAGCCGCGGACCTTGACCTCGGCGTCGGCCCGGCCGAGGTACTCGATCTCCCCGTCGGCTGTCATGCGGCCGAGGTCCCCGGTGCGGTAGAGCCGGCCGCCCCGGGGTGCCAGCGGGTGCCGGATGAAGCGGTCGGCGGTCAGGTCCGGCCGGCCCACGTAGCCGCGGGCGAGGCCGGGCCCGCCCAGGCAGATCTCGCCCGTCGCGCCGTGGGGCACGGGCCTGCGCCGCTCGTCGAGCAGCACCACCGAGTACGTCGGCAGGGGCCGCCCGATGGTGACCGGCCGGCCCGGGCGCAGTTCCTTCCAGGTCGCGGTGACGGTGGTCTCGGTGGGCCCGTAGGTGTTGAGGATGCGGCGGCCGGGCCTGCCCCACCGCTCGACGAGCGGCGCGGGGCAGACCTCGCCGCCCAGGAGGATGCCGCGGATCCGCGGCAGGTCCCGCGGGAGGGTCGCCAGCAGCGTCGGCACGCAGTAGAGCACCGTGACGGCGTGCTCCTGGAGGAAGTCGGCGAGTTCGTCGCCGAGCCGCCCGGGTCCGGTCGGTCCGGCGACGAGCGTGGCGCCCACCGTCCACGTCGGCCAGATCTCCTCGATGGAGAAGTCGAACGACAGGGTCATGCCCTGGTACACCCGGTCGTCCGCGCGGATGCCGTAGACGGGAGTCACGACGCGGAGGAAGTTGCAGATGCTGGACTGGGCGATCTCCACGCCCTTGGGTCTGCCGCTGGATCCCGAGGTGTACATGACGTAGGCGACGGGGTCGTCCTCGTCCGGCTCGGCGGCGGGTGGGCGCGTGGTGGGCAGGCGGGCGAGGTCGCGGGCCTGGGTGTCGGTCTCGATCACCGGGCACCGCCGCGGTGTCCCGGCGCCGAGGGCGGAGGTGGTCAGCAGGGCGGCGGCGCCGGCGTCGCCCAGGATGAAGGCGACGCGATCCGGCGGTGCCTCCGGGTCGACCGGCACGAACGCCGCCCCGGCCTTGCAGACGCCCAGGAGGCACGCGTACATCTCCACCGAGCGCGGCACCATGAGCGCCACGCGCGCGCCCGGGCCGAGGCCCAGCCGGCGCAGGTGGTGGGCGACCTGGTTGGCGCGTGCGTCGAGGTCGGCATACGTCACGCGCTGTCCCGCGCACTCCAGCGCCACGGCCCACGGGCTGTGGTCACAGGCGGATTCGAAATAGTGGTGCAGCCGGCCGAGGGAACCCGTCGCCCTCGGATCGGTGTGGCCTCTGGTCCTGACGGTGGGTCGGGCGCAGGCGTCGGAGGCCATCGGGGCGCCCCCTTCCGGCTTGTGGAGTTCTCGCTCGTCCCTGGTGACTTCTCCAGCCTGTGCGTGCGTCGCTGAGATGAAGCTGAGAGAGGACGAGGGGACGCAAGACGACGCAAGACGACGCAGGAAGACGCAGAAAGACGCAGGAAGACACAGGAAGACGCAGCAGGACGCAGGAAGACTCAGCAGGACGCAGCAGAACACTGACAGGGCACGAAAAGACCGCCGCCTCCTGGGAAGCGGCGGTCGCCGTTGCGTCGTTCGGGACCTCGCGGGCGTCGTTCGAGGTCTTCGGGCGGACGGGTTAGATGTCGTACGTCGCCCGTGGCGCCGCCAGTTCGACCGGCCCCGAGTAGACCGCGCGGGCGTCCGTCAGGTTGACCTGGGGGTCGGTCCACGGCGGGATGTGGGTGAGGACGAGGCGGCGGGCCCGGGCGCGGGTGGCGGTCTCGCCCGCCTCACGGCCGTTCAGGTGGAGGTTCGGAATGTCCTCCTTGCCGTGGGTGAAGGCGGCCTCGCACAGGAACAGGTCGGCGTCGCGCGCGAGTTCGTCCAGCGCCTCGCTCACACCGGTGTCGCCCGAGTAGGTGAGCGAGCTGCCGCCGTGCTCGATCCGGATGCCGTACGCCTCCACCGGGTGACGTACGCGTTCCGTGTGCACGGTGAACGGGCCGATCTCGAACGTGCCCGGTTTGACCGTGTGGAAGTCGAAGACCTCGCTCATCGAGGAGGCCGAGGGCGTGTCGCCGTAGGCGGTGGTCAGGCGCTGTTCGGTGCCCTCCGGGCCGTAGACCGGGAGGGGGGCGCAGCGGCCGCCGTCGTGGCGGTAGTAGCGCGCGACGAAGTACGCGAGCATGTCGATGCAGTGGTCGGCGTGCAGATGGCTCAGGAAGATGGCGTCAAGGTCGTAGAGACCGCAGTGGCGCTGCAACTCGCCCAGGGCGCCGTTGCCCATGTCGAGCAGCAGCCGGAAGCCGTCGGCCTCGACGAGGTAGCTCGAGCAGGCCGAGTCCGCGGACGGAAACGACCCCGAGCAGCCGACGACGGTGAGCTTCATAGAGCTGGAACCTCCGTGGCGGGACGTGCGCAAGGCAGGGACGGGGAACGGTGACGGGGGTCGTGCGGTCCGTCGAGCGTAAGGCGCAAAAGGACCGGTCGCTCCTCCGCCAGGGGCCGTTGTGGGGGAACTCACCTGTGGTGTCACCGGTTCGGCTGGAACAAGGGCGCGCGCGGCGCACGATACGGCGCACTTGAGTTGCGGAAGGCGGGCAGTGAGGCGAACGCGCCGGTACCGTCATCCATATGGACACGTCGTGGTGGCTCGCGCTGGCGGCGGTGGTGCTGCTCGCGCTGGTCGCGACGCTGGTGGACGGATGGGGGCGCGGGCGGCGTCACCGTGCCGCGGCCGCGCGTCCGCCGGGGCGTGCCCGGGTGCATCCGCGGCCGGCCGAGATCTGGTGGGCGAGCGTGCCCTACGGGGACCGGCCGGGCGGCAAGGAGCGGCCGTGCCTGGTGCTGACGGTGCGCGGGGACAGCGCGACGGTCGCGCGGATCACCAGCCGGTACCACGACGAGCGGGCGGGCGTGATCCCGCTCCCGCCGGGGTCGGTCGGTGACACCCAGGGGCGGCCCAGCTTCCTGGAGACGGACGAGCTGCGGGACGTGCCGCTGTGGGACTTCCGGCACCGGGTGGGGGTGGTGGACCCCGCGCTGTGGGACCAGGTGCGGTACCTGGCCGGGTGAGCGAGTACATCGCGGGCCTCATGGCTTGGTCACCGTGACCGTGACGGTCCACCGCTGGATGCCGAAGCACGACGTCTGGCCGGGGCGCTTGGCGCACAGCGGCCGGGTGGCGGTCAGCTGTGCGGTGCCGGGCGCGACGGCGTCGAAGGCGGCCACGGCGTCGCCCGGCTGAACGACGAAACCGGCGTTGGCGGCCTTCAGCGCCGCGCCGGTGGCGGTGACGGGGGTCCAGGGGCGGTCCCTGGTGCCGTCCAGGGTGAGGCGGATCTGTCCGCCGGTGCTCAGGCACACGGCGCGGCCGGTGTCGGCGGCGGTGAGCTGGACGTGAGGGGTGCAGCCGGTGGAAGTGGCCGTGGGGGCCGGTGCCCCGGAGGCGGGCGCCGAGGGGGAGGCCGACGGGGACGCCGATCCGGATTCGGGCGCCGACGGGGACGCCGGCCCCGAGGCCGACCCGGACACCGACGGGGACGGCGACACCGCGCCGCTGCCGGCCGCTCCTGGCCCACTGTGCGTGCCGCAGCCCGCGAGGAGGAGCGCCGCTGCCGCGACGGCGACGACAGTGGTCCGCTGAGCGGTGGTACGGCGCATGAGGGCCGCCTCTCGTTACTCGTGCCCATGTGTGCCGGTGTGACGTTTCTCCAGCGCATCAGGATCCCCACGCGCTCGCAAACGGGCCCCGGCCCACACGCCCGGCCGGGGCCCCTTCGCGCACAGGTGCGTCAGCTCGTCGTCAGGGCGGTGTCGTCGATGACGAAGCTGGTCTGCAGCGAGGAGTCCTCCACGCCGCTGAACTTCAGGGTGACCGTGGACCCCGCGAACGAGGACAGGTCGAAGGACTTCTGGGTGTAGCCGGAGGCCGCGTTGACGTTCGAGTACGTCGCCAGCGTGGTCGACCCGGCGGTCACCGTCAGCTTGTCGTACGCGGTGCTGCCGGTCTCCGCGGTGTCGATGTGCAGGTAGAAGGTCAGCGTGGCCTTGCAGCCGGACGGGATGGTCACCGACTGGGACAGCGTGTCGGTGTGCGAGGAGCCGTACCCGTCGAGCCAGGCCTTGTAGGAGCCGCTGTGCGCCGCCTCACCGCTGTCGTTGGTGATCACGCCGCTGGAGGCGGTCCAGGTGGTGTTGCCCGACTCGAAGCCCGGGTTGCCGAGGAGCTGCGCAGACGTGCACCCGCCGCCGGAGGGGCCGACCGTCCAGGTGAAGGAGGCCGAGCCGGACGCGCTGGTGGAGTCCTTGGCGGTGACGGTCACGCTGTAGGTGCCCGCGGTGGAGGCGGTGCCGGAGATCAGGCCGGTCGAGCTGTTGATCGACAGGCCGGTGGGCAGTCCGGTGGCGCTGTAGGTGAGGGTGGCGCCCGCGCTGTCCGTCGCCCTGATCTGCAGGCTGACCGAGCTGCCGGTCGTGGTGGACTGGTTGCCCGGGTTGGTGACGGTCACCGTGTTGCCGGTGCTGCTGCCGGAGGAGAAGGCGGTCGTGCCGTTGGGGGTGCCCCAGCCGGTCGGGCCGTCGTAGCCGGTGCGCGCGGTGCAGAAGTACGAGGTCGAGCAGGAGCCGTTGCTGCCGCTGGTGACGTCGTACAGGTTGCTCGTGTGGGAGTAGGGGTACTTCGCCGGGTAGTCGCTGGAGCCCGGGGTGCCCGCGAGGGCGTAGACGCCGGCGATGATCGGGGCGGAGGCGCTGGTGCCGCCGTAGACGGCCCAGCCGGAGCCGCCGTAGGTGTCGTAGACCGCGACGCCGGTGGCCGGGTCGGCGACCGCGGAGACGTCGGCCTCCATGCGCTTGGAGCAGCCGGTGTCGGTCTGCCAGCTCGGCTTCGGGTCGTAGGCGGAGCAGCCGGAGCCGGTGCCCTCGGTGGAGCTGGTGTGCCACACGGACTCGGTCCAGCCGCGGGAGTTGGACGACGTGCTCAGCGCGGTGCCGCCGACGGCGGTCACGTACTGGGAGGTCGCCGGGTACTCGGCGCCGTAGCCGGAGTCGCCCGCGGAGACGGTGATCGCGACACCCGGGTGCTTGAAGTAGGAGGTGTCCTCGCTGGTCTGGGAGGAGGACTCGGAGCCGCCCCAGCTGTTGGAGACGAACTTGGCGCCCAGCGAGACGGCCTCGTTCTCGGCGATGCCGAGGTCGGTGTCGTTGGCGGAGTTGGCCTCGACGAGGATGATGCTGCAGTTGGGGCAGACGGCGCTGACCATGTCGATGTCGAGTGCCTCCTCACCGGCCCACCCGGAGTCGTTCGTGGGCAGCGAGGTGGTCGAACCGGTCTGGCTGACCTGCTTGAAGCAGCCGTTGGCCTTGGTGCACGCCGACAGGCCGTACGTCGAGCGGTAGGTGGCCAGGTCCGACTCGGCGTTGGGGTCGTTGTAGGCGTCGACCACCGCGACGGTCAGGCCGGAGCCGCCGGTCGAGGGCAGGTTGTAGGCACTGTGCAGGTTGGCCGGGCTCAGGCCGGAGGGCGCGGCGGCCGCGAGCGCGGAGGCCAGGCGCTGCCTGATGTCGGTGCGGCGCTGGGCGAAGCAGGACGCGTGGCCGGGCTTCGCGGTGGCGCACAGGTGCTGGGTCGGCACCTTCTGGCCGGCCTTGCCGGTCGAGTGGACGGTCTGCCGCTGGGGGTCGGTGAGCGCCTTGGCGTTCTGGGACGTGCGGGTGGTGTGCGCGGTGGCGGCGGGCGCGGTCTGCGCGCCCGCGGACGGGGCCGCCAGGAACCCGGCGACGGTGAGGGTGAGGGCCGGGACGGCGGCGGTCAGGAGTCTTCGAAGACTCCGGCGCCGCTTGTTCGGGCGTGACGCACGCATGGGGGTGTTGCCTCCATCGGTCGAGGCCGGCACCGCGCGGGCCTGGGTGGGGCCGGACGCGGGACCACAGCCGGAAGTGGGGATTCACGAGCTGAGTGGCAGGCTGTGACGCGCGTAGCGGCGGTGGAACGCGCGTCATGGGCATGACACTTTGACCACCCTGCGATGCCGATGAGCGTGACATGACAGGACGGGCAGAACGTAGCCCCGTCCGTCCCCGAAAGGCTGCCCCGGGCGAAGATCTTTGCCGCGTCGTAGACAACGCTTAGCCCCCTCATAGGAGGGGGTTGGCGCTTCGATGAGAGGCGGCCCCTGCGAAGGGCTCAGGCCCAGAGCTGGCCCTGGAGCGTCTCGATGGCCTCTTCCGTCGTGGCCGCCGTGTAGACGCCGGTCGACAGGTACTTCCAGCCGCCGTCGGCCACGACGAAGACGATGTCGGCGCTCTCGCCCGCCTTGACGGCCTTCTTGCCGACGCCGATCGCGGCGTGCAGCGCGGCGCCGGTGGAGATGCCCGCGAAGATGCCCTCCTGCTGGAGCAGTTCACGGGTCCGGGTCACCGCGTCCGCCGAGCCGACGGAGAAGCGGCTGGTGAGGACGGAGGCGTCGTACAGCTCCGGCACGAAGCCCTCGTCGAGGTTCCGCAGGCCGTACACCAGGTCGTCGTAGCGCGGTTCGGCGGCCACGATCTGCACGTCCGGCTTGTTCTCGCGCAGGTAGCGGCCCACGCCCATGAGGGTGCCGGTGGTGCCGAGCCCGGCCACGAAGTGCGTGATGGACGGCAGGTCGGCGAGGATCTCGGGGCCGGTCGTCGCGTAGTGCGCGCCCGCGTTGTCCGGGTTGCCGTACTGGTAGAGCATCACCCAGTCCGGGTGCTCGGCCGCCAGTTCCTTGGCGACGCGTACGGCCGTGTTGGAGCCGCCCGCCGCCGGGCTGGAGATGATCTCGGCGCCCCACATGGCGAGCAGTTCCCGGCGCTCCTGCGAGGTGTTCTCGGGCATCACGCACACCATGCGGTAGCCCTTGAGCTTGGCCGCCATGGCCAGGGAGATGCCGGTGTTGCCCGAGGTGGGCTCGAGGATCGTGCAGCCGGGGGTGAGGCGGCCGTCCTTCTCCGCCTGCTGGATCATGTGCAGCGCGGGGCGGTCCTTGACCGAGCCGGTCGGATTGCGGTCCTCCAGCTTGGCCCAGATCCGGACGTCGGGGGACGGCGACAGCCGCGGCAGGCGCACCAGGGGGGTGTTGCCCACCGCGGCCAGCGGGGAGTCGTAGCGCATCGGTGATCAGCGACCGTCGGGCTCAGGCCATGCCGCCGGCGACGGCCGGCAGGATCGTCACGTTGTCGCCGTCGGCGACCTTCGTGTTGATGCCGTCGAGGAAGCGGACGTCCTCGTCGTTCAGGTAGACGTTCACGAAGCGGCGCAGCTCGCCGCCGTCCACGATGCGGGCCTGGATGCCCGGGTGACGGGTCTCGAGGTCGGCGAACAGGTCGGCGAGGGTCTCCCCGGTGCCTTCCACCGCCTTCTGGCCGTCGGTGTACTGGCGGAGGATGGTCGGGATGCGGACCTCGATGGCCATGGTTGCGGGCTCCTGTCGGAAGGATGGCGGGTCGGTGGGCGCGGCGGCGCGAGGGCGCGGTGGTACGCGGGTCGGACGCCGCGGCTCACGGCCGTACGGCGGCAGGGACAGCGTCAACAGATGGCGCTGGCGAGCCTGCACAGGTCGACGTGCAGCCGCGCCACGAGCAGTGCGCCCGGCGTCTTGTCGCTCACGTCGTTCAGAACCATGCGCTCATCGTAACGATTCCCGGACCGGGCTCCGGAGTGTGATCTCGCTGTTCGGACAGATTTCATCCGCGATACGAGATCAGTAGGAGTCCACGATCTTGACTTCTTCCTCCGTGACCTCGCCCTCCACGATCCGGAACGAGCGGAACTGGAAGGGGCCCGCCCCGTCGGTGTCGGCGGTGGAGACCAGGACGTAGTGGGCGCCGGGCTCGTTGGCGTAGGAGATGTCCGTGCGGGACGGGTAGGCCTCGGTCGCGGTGTGGGAGTGGTAGATGACCACCGGGTCCTCGTCGCGGTCGTCCAGCTCCCGGTAGAGCTTGAGCAGGTCGCCGGAGTCGAACTCGTAGAACGTGGGCGAGCGGGCCGCGTTCAGCATCGGGACGAAGCGCTCGGGGCGGTCCGAGCCGGCCGGGCCGGCGACTACTCCGCACGCCTCGTCGGGGTGGTCCTGGCGCGCGTGCGCGACGATCTGGTCGACGAGGGCCTGGGTGATGGTCAGCATGACCGCCAGCATAAGCAGAAGGGCCGCCCCGTACCGAGGGGTGGTACGGGACGGCCCACATGGTGAGCTACGCGTGAGCCGGGAGACTCACGGGAGACTCAGCGGACCTTCTCCAGCTCCTCTTCGCGGCGCTGGGTGACCTGCGGGTTGCGGGCCTTCAGCACCGCCCAGCCGACGGCAAGGGCGGCCGCCCAGACCGCCATCACGTACAGGCAGACGCGGGAGTCGGCGTCGTAGGCGATCAGGCAGGTGACGAAGAGCAGGAACGCGATGGCGATCCAGCTGCACACCGCGCCGCCCGGCGCCGGGAAGGAGGAGGCGGGCAGCCGGCCCGCGTCCACCGCGCGGCGGTACAGGACGTGGCTGACCAGGATCATCAGCCAGGTCCAGATGCCGGCCGCGGTGGCCACCGAGGTGACGTAGCCGAACGCCTTCTCCGGGACGACGTAGTTGAGGACCACGCCGATGCCCATGAAGGCGACCGAGACCGTGATGCCGAGGGCCGGGGTCTTCGAGGCGGACAGCTTGCTGAAGACGCGGGGCGCCTCGCCGTTGTCCGCGAGGGTGCGCAGCATGCGGCCCGTGGAGTACATGCCCGAGTTGCAGGACGACAGGGCCGCGGTGAGCACCACGAAGTTGACGATGCCCGCGCCGGCCGGGATGCCGATGACCGCGAACGCCTTCACGAAGGGGCTGACGCCCGCCGCGAACTCGGTCCACTTCACCACGCACAGGATCACGGTGAGAGCGCCGACGTAGAACAGGGCGATGCGCCAGGGCAGGGTGTTGATCGCCTTGGGGAGGGTCTTCTCCGGGTCCTCGGACTCGCCCGCGGTGACGCCGACCAGCTCGACGGCGAGGTAGGCGAACATGACGCCCTGCAGGGTCATCAGCGACGAGCCGATGCCCTTGGGGAAGAAGCCGTCGAACTGCCAGAGGTTGGAGACCGCGGCCGTGTCACCGGCCGCGCTGAAGCCGAAGGTCAGCACGCCGAGACCGATGACGATCATGCCGACCAGCGCGGTGACCTTGACCATCGAGAACCAGAACTCGATCTCGCCGAACAGCTTCACCGAGATCAGGTTGGCCACGAACAGGACCACCAGGAAGACCAGCGCCGTCACCCACTGCGGGATCGACGGGAACCAGTAGTGGACGTAGATCGCGGCGGCCGTCAGCTCGGCCATGCCGGTCACCACCCACATCAGCCAGTACGTCCAGCCGGTGAAGTAGCCGAAGAACGGGCCGAGGAACTCGCGGGAGTACTCCGCGAAGGAACCCGACACCGGGCGGTACAGGAGCAGCTCGCCGAGCGCCCGCATGATGAAGAAGATGATCACGCCGGCGAGGGCGTACATGAGGATCAGGCTGGGCCCTGCCTTGGCGATGTTCGCCCCCGCGCCCAGGAACAGGCCGACGCCGATGGCGCCGCCGATCGCGATCATCTGGACCTGACGGCTGCCGAGCCCGCGCTCGTACCCCTCCTCAGGGGTGTTCTCCTTCTCGACCTGCGCTGAGGTCATGTGTGGTGCGCCTTTCTCCATGCCGATCCGGGCCTCTCGTCGGCCGCGGATCGCCTCGATCCCCCCGGATTGATGGAGCGAGCGGGCACGGGCTCTCCCGGGTCCGCTCATGCCTGGCCGACGGTCGTCGGCTCGGTGGCGCACCCGGCGCAACATGGGTGGTGTTCGCCGGGCGGTCGTGAAGATTTATCACGACCGCAACACTGATCACCTGGACGCGCTGTGGCGGAGCGCACAGCAAGAAGCGGACAAAGCACGCACGAACGGCCCATACGTGGCCGCAATGGTGACGCGATCGTTATCCGGATTTGAGCGTCCGCTGAGCGAACACAAAAACCCCACAGGTCAGGGCATAAGGGTGGTGACGAGCGTCTCCTGGAGACCGCCGAGCCACAGATACGCCATCACCATCGGCTTGCGCGGGTCCTCGTCCGGCAGCCGGTACAGCTCGTCGGTGTCGTCCTCGTCGGCGACCTCGAGCCGGGAACCGATCGCGAGGCGCAGGTCGTTCAGGGCGCCGAGCCACTGCTCGCACTCCTCGCGCGACAGCTTGAGCACCCCGCCCTCCCTGCTCGCCGAGGTCAACGCGTCCAGGGTGTGGATCACCGCGAGGGCGTTCTCGCGTTTGCGGGCGCGCAGGTCGTTCTCGGTGAAGCGGCGGAACTCGGCGGAGTGGGCGCGCGACTCGTCGGCCTCACCGGGCGAGACGGGCTCGCTGCCCGGGTCGCCGTACGCGTCCGGGAACAGCCGGCGCAGCACCGGGTCGGCGGGCGGTTCGCTCGGGCCCTCGGCGAACAACTCGGCGAGCGGATCCTCGGGGACGTCCTCGGCGGGGCCGGGCCCGATGAGTTCCAGCAGCTGTACGGCCAGCGAGCGGATGATGGAGATCTCGACGTCGTCGAGGGCGACGGCCGCGCCGCCGCCGGGGAGCGGTTCGAAGTGTCCTGACATGAAGGGAGGTCGCTACTTCCGGTCCTGCTGGAGGGTGGCCCACAAGCCGTAGCCGTGCATCGCCTGCACGTCGCGTTCCATCTCCTCGCGCGTGCCGCTGGAGACGACCGCCCGGCCCTTGTGGTGGACGTCGAGCATGAGCTTGGTGGCCTTGTCCTTGGAATAGCCGAAGTACGTCTGGAAGACGTACGTCACATAGCTCATGAGGTTGACCGGGTCGTTGTGGACGATCGTGACCCAGGGGACGTCGGGCTCGGGTACGGCGAACTCTTTCTCCGCCGACTGCGTTCGTTCGATCTCTACGGGAGCGGGTGACGTCACAAGCCCCATGCTGCCACCCGAGGGGGGTGGTCGCACAAACGGGCACCTCCACCCGGCCCGCAAATCGTCAGACTGACGAGATGAGGAGTACGATCGGCCGTCGCAGGCACTTGTAGCACCGATGGGTGCACCCGAAGAGTCGTGTGTGAGGAGAGCTTTGGTGGGCGTAGCGGACCTTGGGCTGCCCGAAGAAGAAGGGCGCGAAGCGCTTCCTCATAAGGGCGGTGGTGGGCGACGGGTGGGCGTTCCCTCGACGGCGCTCTTCACCGACCACTACGAGCTGACGATGCTGCAGGCCGCCCTCAGGGCGGGCACCGCCGAGCGGCGCTCGGTCTTCGAGGTCTTCACCCGGCGGCTGCCCGACGGCCGTCGCTACGGCGTGGTGGCCGGTACCGGGCGTGTGCTGGACGCGGTGGAGAACTTCCGCTTCGACGCGGGCGTCCTCGGCTTCCTGCGCGAGCGCCGGGTCGTCGACGACGAGACGCTGGACTGGCTCGCCGGCTATCGCTTCAGCGGCGACATCTGGGGCTACCCGGAGGGCGAGGTGTACTTCCCCGGCTCGCCGATCGTGCGGGTCGAGGGCTCCTTCGCCGAGTGCGTGCTGCTGGAGACCGTCGTCCTGTCGATCCTCAACCACGACTCGGCCGTCGCGGCCGCCGCCTCGCGCATGGCCTCCGCCGCCGGGGACCGGCCGCTGATCGAGATGGGCGCCCGGCGCACCCACGAACTGGCCGCCGTGGCCGCCTCCCGCGCCGCGTACGTCGGCGGGTTCGCCACCACCTCGGACCTGGCGGCCGGCTTCCGGTACGGCATTCCGACGGTCGGGACGTCCGCACACGCCTTCACGCTGCTGCACGACAGCGAGCGGGACGCCTTCCGGGCCCAGGTGGAGTCGCTGGGCCGGGGCACCACGCTGCTCGTGGACACCTACGACGTCACGGAGGCCGTCCGGCTGGCCGTCGAGGTGGCCGGGCCCGAGCTGGGTGCCGTGCGCATCGACTCGGGCGACCTGCTGCTGGTCGCGCACCGGGTGCGGCAGCAGCTGGACGCGCTGGGCGCCACCCACACGAAGATCGTCGTGACCTCGGACCTGGACGAGTACGCCATCGCCTCGCTGGCGGCGGCGCCCGTGGACGCGTACGGCGTGGGCACCCGTCTGGTGACGGGTTCCGGGCACCCGACCTGCTCGATGGTCTACAAGCTGGTCGCCCGCGCCGAGTCGGCGGACCCGAAGGCAACGCTGGTGCCGGTGGCGAAGAAGTCGACCGGCGGCAAGACGTCCGTCGGCGGGCGCAAGTGGGCGGCGCGGCGGCTGAACGAGCACGGGGTGGCCGAGGCCGAGGTGGTCGGCGTCGGGCCGGTGCCGGACGAGCTGGCGGACCGGCAGCTGCTGGTGCAGCTGGTCAAGGGGGGCGAGGTGATCTCCCGGGAGCCGCTGGACGTCGTCCGCGACCGGCACGCGGCCGCCCGCGCCAACCTGCCGCTGTCGGCGACGCAGCTGTCGCGCGGGGAGCCGGTGATCCCGACCGAGTACGTCTGACGCGTCGCTGTTGACGCGCCGGGAGGACCATGGAGGAAGGGGCGGGCTGCGCCTTCGGCCGCTGCTCGCCTGAGGGCGCATGAACGGACGGCGGGCGGGAATGCAACGGCAACGCACCCCGCGCACCCGACCCGACCGCCCGATGCCCTCTCCCGCCCGGCCCCCGAAGTCTCTAGGCTCGGTAGGTCATGTAGTTCACGGACGGCCGGGCCCGCACCCTCCACCCGAACCGCTGCCAAGCCGAAGGACACCGACCATGCGCCGCGCCTTGATCGTCGTAGACGTGCAGAACGACTTCTGTGAGGGTGGCAGCCTCGCGGTGGCCGGGGGTGCCGATGTGGCCGCCGCGATCACCGAGCTGATCGGGCAGGCCCCCGCCGGGTACCGCCATGTGGTGGCCACCCGGGACCACCACATCGCCCCGGGGGGTCACTTCGCCGACAACCCCGACTACGTCCACTCGTGGCCCGCGCACTGCGTGGCGGGCACGGAGGGCGTGGGCTTCCACCCGAACTTCGCCCCGGCGGTCGCCTCCGGCGCGGTCGACGCCGTGTTCGACAAGGGGGCGTACTCGGCGGCGTACAGCGGGTTCGAGGGCGTCGACGAGAACGGGGTCGCGCTCGGGGCCTGGCTGCGGGAGCGGGAGATCGACGAGGTGGACGTGGTGGGGGTCGCCACGGACCACTGCGTGCGCGCCACCGCGCTGGACGCGGTGCGCCAGGGCTTCCGTACGCAGGTCCTGCTGGACCTGACCGCCGGGGTGGCCGAGCAGACCACGGAGCGCGCGCTGGAGGAACTGCGGGAGGCGGGCGTGGAGCTGTCCGGCAAGCCGGTGGTGTCCTGACCCCCGCCGCGCCCCCGCACCCGCGTCGCCTGCCTCCCGTGCGTCTCAGCGGGTCACGGCTGGGCCGTCCGTCTCAGCAGGGACCTGATCGGGTGCCACAGCTCGACCGACAGGTCCTGTGCCGCGGTGTCCGGGGCCGTACGCCATATCAGGCCGTCGGGGTGGTGCAGGACCGCCGTGACCTCGTCCGGGGACGGCGGGGCCGCGTTGCCGCGCAGGTAGACCGCGCGCAGGCCCAGGTTGCGCAGGCGCGTCAGGGCGCGGGCGCGGTTCTGGGCGTGGACCAGCACGCGGACGGAACCGGCGCCCGAACCCGGGCTGGGCAGGTTCAGAGCCACCACCACACTGCCGTTCGGCAGCTTGCAGAATCCTCCTGCGGCCATACGCGTCATACCCCCGTGAGACCTGGTGTCAATAAGAGAGCCACAGCAGGCACCTAAACACGATCGGCGGCCGCCCGCCAAGGGGCTGCCGCCGATACGCTTCTGACCTGCGGAAACGCTGACTACTTCACCGCGGGTCCGACTTCCAGCTCGATCGTCGAGCCGTCCTTGCCCTGCTTAAGGATCTTGATCTTGGTGTTGGTGTCAGTGATCTTGACCCCGGCCGCAGGGTTCGAGGCGTCGTAGTAGGTGCTGGTGTGGTCGTTGAAGACCGACACACCCTTCGACGACTTGATCTTCGTCGCGACGTCCTCCCTGTGCAGGGTGATGCCGTCGGTGCGCTCCAGGCCGAAGGGTGAGTCGTAGGTCTGGATGCGGTTGCGCATCAGCGTGCCGTCGTACCACTTCAGCGGGGTGGGGTGCGAGTCGACCGGCAGGATCAGGCCGGTGCCGGCGTGGTCCTTGGTGTTGTTGTCCGCCTGGGAGGTGTCCCACTTCCAGATCAGCAGGCCGTTCTGGTACGGGTAGTGCTCCACCCAGTCCGGACGGACCGGCGCGAAGCCGAAGTTGTACGGGCCGACCTTGAGGGTCTTGTCGTACGACACGTACTGGCGGTTCTCGGCGATGTAGTACTGCTTGTAGTCCTTGGTGAAGGACGCGCCGATGCGGGAGAAGCCGTTCGCGGTCCAAGCGGCGTCCGCGCTCTCGGCGTTGTCGGAGAAGAGCGCCGAACCGTCGGCGGTCAGCGTGATCTCGTCCGCCGCGAAGCCCTTCAGGGCCACACCGCCGTCCGTCTGGTAGCGGAAGCGGAGCTGGATCTTCTTGCCCGCGTAGGCGTCGAGGGAGTACGACAGGTTCTTGTAGCCGTCGGCCGTGCCGGTCAGGGCCGGGGTGCCGCTGGCGTCACGCGGGACGGCCTGGCCGTCCACCGTGCCGTCCAGCGCGGACCAGTTGGCGCCGCCGTCGGTCGACACCTCGGTGTAGAGGTAGTCGTAGTTGGCCTCGATGTCGTAGTAGCCGTCGAGGGTCAGCATGGCCGAGGACGTGCCGGTGAGGTCCACGGAACGGGTCAGCGTGTTCTTCAGGTCGTTGCCGCTGCCGCTCCACCACTGGGTCGAGCCCTGCGCGGGGGTGACGACCTGGGTGGTGACCGCCTTGTCGGGCAGGTTGACCACCAGCGCCTGCCGGTACTTGGTGTTGTACTCGGCGACGCCCAGCTTGTGCCAGGAATTGATGCCGGCCTTGGCGGTGTCGTAGTTGAGCCAGCCCAGCTGGAGCTTGTCCCAGGCGTTCATGTCGCCGGGAAGGTCGCCGATGGCCTCCTTGCCGGTGCCGAGCCAGGAGCCGGAGGACATCAGGGTCCAGAAGCCGGTGGAGTTCTCGCCGCCGTTGGTGTCGTACTCGTCCGGCAGGCCGAGGTCGTGGCCGTACTCGTGGGCGTAGACACCGAGACCGCCGTTCTCCGGCTGGATGGTGTAGTCGCCGACCCAGATGCCGCTGTCGCCGACCTGCGTGCCGCCCAGCTTGTTGTGCTCCGGGCCGGTGGCGCCGGCGTCGGTGCCGAAGGCGTACCAGCGGTGGGCCCAGATCGCGTCGGTGCCCTGGACGCCGCCGCCCGCGGACTCGTCCTCACCGGCGTGCACGATCTGGAAGTGGTCGATGTAGCCGTCGGGCTCGTTGAAGTTGCCGTCGCCGTCGTAGTCGTAGCGGTCCCACTGGTCGAACCGCGCCAGGTCCGTCTTGATGTCCGCGTCGGACTTGCCGGCCGCCTTCTGCTGGGCGACCCAGGCGCTCACGCCGTCGCTGACGACGTTCCACACGCTCGGGCAGTTGGTGGAGCCGCAGGCGTTGTTGCCGTAACGGGCCTCGTTGTAGGGGACCTTGACCCAGTCGGCGACCTCGCCGTCCACCGAGTAGCGGCCCGAGGACTGCTTCTCGTAGTACTTCTTCACCGACTCGACGTTGTTGCCGGTGCCGAAGTACAGGTCCTGGAAGTGCTTCCGGTTGTAGTCCTTCTGCCAGGCCGTCGAGTTGTCCTTCGTACGGTCCGGCGCGGCTATCTGGTTGTGCAGGGGGCCCGCCGTACCGCCGAGCTTGGGGTCGGTCTTGTCGCCGAACTCGACCAGGATGGTGAAGATCTTGTCGGTCTTCTCCCGGCTCAGCTCGACGTACTTGGGATCGCCCTTCCTGCTCTTGAGCTCGACGACCTTCGAACCGTTGCGCTCCTTGGCCTTGGCCTTGCCTGATATGACCTGGTTGAGGGCCTCCTGGCGCTGGGCCTCCTGCGTCTTGCTCAGCGGGCCGTCGAGGTCGTGCTCCTGCTGCTTCACCGGCGCCGGGTCGTGCCGGTTCGCGGCGGCCGACTCGGCCGTGGTGGCCGCCTCCGCGACGGCGAAGGTGGAGAACGTGGCGGAGGCCGCCGCGAGCGCGACGCCTATCGCGACCGCTCTGAACGTCCGGGGTCTGCTGGTCACTTGAGTTCCTCCCCCGCGCGCGGGCGCA
This sequence comes from Streptomyces sp. NPDC051104, assembly GCF_040682835.1. Classification (NCBI taxonomy): domain Bacteria; kingdom Bacillati; phylum Actinomycetota; class Actinomycetes; order Kitasatosporales; family Streptomycetaceae; genus Streptomyces; species Streptomyces sp. NPDC051104. The sequence continues at coordinate 235,070 of NZ_JBFBBS010000003.1, forward strand.
CGGAAGGGAGTCCTGGTCATGGAGGGGCCCGTGCGCACCGATCAACGCGTGTAGTCAAGTGACGACATTTGACCGGAGGTTTACAAGAAAAAACAGACCTTGACTTGCCCAGGTCAAGTGCATTAACAGGACGAGGTGTTCGCTATACGAACGGACGTGAACGGCATAGTCCCCCGTCAAACGGCGCGCGCACGTATCCAGTTGCTGGAACACATGACTCCGTGCGCCCCTTGTGCTTCGGAACCGTGGGTTAGGTCACGCTTACCAGCCGTTCCCCTCGGGCATGGTGGCGAATAGAGTCGGCGGGTGGAGCGCCGGAATGACGGCGGTTTGCCCTGTCGGCACCGTTGTCATTTCCGCGATTCCGTGGTTGTACGTCCCAGTGCCCCAGTTCTGTCCGTAGTTGTCCGCATCCTCCCCCATCACGAGAGGCACCGGGGGGAGTCCCCCACCCCGAGGAATGGCCATGCCTCGTCCGAACGCCGCACAGCTCGCCTACGGTTCCTGCACCGTGATCTTCTCCACCCTCGCCATGCTGCTGCTGTCACAGACGAGTTCGGGTCTGGGGATCGCCGTGATCGCCCTGTCGGCGCTCGCACTCGGGCTGCTCGTCGCCGTGACGGTACCGCTGCCGAAGTCCGCGCCGGCCGCCGCGGAGCGGCCCGCCGCGCGGCAGCACACACCGGCGGGGCGCCCGACGGCGTCGGTCGGATCCACCGCGGCCACCGAGCCCGTCCGGGAGACGGCGAGCCCCTGAACCGAGCGCGCGTACGCACAACTTCACACCGAGCACTCGAACCGGCGGGCCCGTGATGCACCGGCCCGCCGGTTCATGTACGCCACCGCCCTCTGTCAGACCGCCGTGCTGACCTCCACCGTCCTGGCCGCCTTGTCGTGCAGCCCCTGTTTGTAGGGCCGGTCGAAGAAGCTCCAGCCGCCGCAGATCGCGGTCCACACGCAGGCGCAGCAGAACGCGAACGGCAGCCACAGCACCAAGGCGCGGATCAGGGACGCCTGGAGGGAGGGGTTCGAGCCGTCGTCGAGGTTGGCCACGCGCATGTTCAGCAGCCTCTTGCCGAGCGTCTGCCCGGTTCTGCTGATCAGGATCGTGTCGTAGGCCGTGTAGAGCACGGCCGCGATCACGGACTGGCCGAGGGACTTGCCGGTGTCGACCTTGGTGGCCTCGACGTTGTACTCGACGGTGTGGAACGCCCAGGACAGCAGCCAGACGACCACGCCGACGAGGATCATGTCGATGATCCGCGCGAGGACGCGCTTGCCGCTGTCGGCGAGCGGGGGCATACCGGCGAGGGGGTCGGTGCCGTCGTAGGGGCCCTGCGGGCCCCCGCCGCCGTACGGGCCCCCGCCCTCGGGGCCACCACCGCCGTACGGGCCTCCGCCCTCGTAGGGGCCGCCGGGATGGGGAGGGGGCGTGCCGTACGGGGGGCTGCCGCCGGGTGGTTCACCGCCGGAAGGGGGCTGTCCGTGGGGCGGCGGCCCACCGGGCGGGGGCTCGCCGGCGGGCGGCGGACCGCCGGACGCGGCCCCGCGGCCGGGCGGTGGCCGGTCGGGGTCCGGGGCGTCTCCTCGGCCGGGGGGTGGCGGTTCGGTGCTCATGGCCCGAGTCGACCGCGAACCCTCCGGCTCCGCATCCCTACAGGTCCGTCCGGGTCAGCGCGCCACGAACGTGTGGGCGGCCTTGTCGTGCCAGCACTGGCGCCACGGGCGGTCGAACACGCACCACAGGACGCCGACCACGCCCACGACGAGCACAGCGGGGAGGCTGTAGACCAGCCAGCGGCGCAGGGCCTGGCCGAAGGTCGGGGGCTCGTGGGCCTCGATGTCCCGTACCTCCAGACCGCAGACCTTCTTGCCCAGCGTGCGCCCCCACTTGGCGGTCGGCAGCGCCTCGTAGAGGACCCCGAAGCCCAGCAGCACGGCGAGCACGATCGCGAGGTAGACCGACGTCGTGCCGTCGAGCAGCCAGACCGTGACGGTCTGCCCGGACAGCTTCGCCGCGTCGATCTTCCCGTTGATGTGGTCGATCGCCTTCGTGCCCAGCGGTACCGCGGCCACGCCCGTGACCGCCGCCAGGACCAGGGTGTCGAGCAGCCGCGCCGCGAGCCGCTTGCCGAGTCCCGCGGGCCGGGCCGCCGCCTGTGCCCGGGCGGCCGCCTGGAACGGGTCCTCCACCGGCGGCTTCCAGGGTGCGACGGGCCGGTCGCCCTCGGGGCCCGGGCTCGCCAGCTGGTGCACCTGCTGCACCCAGGAGGGCTGGCCGCCGCCGGGGCCGCTGGTCAGGGGCGTGGCGACCGGCGCGGCCGGCTGCTGCGGGGGCAGCCCCGCCGCGGGCGCCGCAGGCGCCGGGACGGACGGCTGCTGCGGTGCCGGGACGGACGGCTGCTGCGGTGCCGGGACGGACGGCTGCTGCGGTGCCGGGACGGACGGCTGCTGCGGTGCCGGGACGGACGGCTGATGCGGTGCCGGGACGGGGCTCGGGGCCTCCGGGTCCAGGCCCAGCGCCTGACGGGCCGCGGCCTGGGCGCTCTCCGGGCGCGCGGCGCCGGGCTGCGCCGCACCGGAGCCGGTGCCGGTGCCGGAACCTGCCGCCGCCGTGCCTCCGCCCTGCTCCCCCGTGCGCGGGGAGACCGCGCGGAACTTCATGGTGCCGTCGGAGGGGGCGGGTTCGTCGGTACCGGCGGTGCCCTCCGGGCGCGCCGGCCGGCGGAGCGCCGTCGTGCCGGGCGAGCCCGGGGACGCCTCGGGCCCGGAGTCGGCAGCCGGCAGCCGCGGGTCCGCGGCCTGGGCGGCGCCCCAGGACACCCGGCGGTCCTGCTCGCCGCCGAAGCCGGACTGCTGGGAGCGGTCGGCGCCCCAGGCCGGGGCGGGCTCCGGACGGCCGTCGGTCCGGGCGTCGCGATCGGGTTCGCCGACCGGGTCCTCGTCGAAGAAGTGCGGCCCGGTCTCCTCCACCGAGAGCTGGGCGGGGCGCACGCCCGCCGGCGGGGAGAGCGGCTCGCCGTCGGTGGGAGCCGGCCGGCTGGTGCCCGGGACCCAGGAGACGCCGTTCCAGTACCGGACATATCCGGGAATGGAGGGGTCCGGGTAATAGCCTTCGCGGGGCCTGTCGTCGCCGGGTGCCGGGGTTGGGGCGCTCATGTCCGTCGTCCCGTATCTGCTCGGGGGGTCGTGTGAGGCTCCACATCTATCAGAAGTGTGCAGGCGGCATTGCCGGTCCGCCGGTACCCACCCCTTTTCGGGGGACACCGTGCACGCTCTTCACACGCCCGGAACACACCCCGAAAGAAATTCTCCGAAACCCGCGTCATGGTCCCGCGCCGCCTACCCTGCGGCTGGTGTTCCGCCGGGCTCCGAGTCCGGGCGGCCCGGCCTCGACGACGGCCTGGCCGCCCTGCTCACCCCGGCCCCTGTCGGCGACGAGTGAGGCGGCGTGGGTCGAACGGGTCAGAACAGCTTGCCGGGGTTGAGGATGCCCAGCGGGTCGAAGACCTGTTTGACGGCCCGTTGCATCTCCACGCCCACCGGGCCGATCTCGCGCGCCAGCCACTCCTTCTTCAGGACGCCGACGCCGTGCTCGCCGGTGATCGTGCCGCCGAGTCGCAGGCCGAGGGCCATGATCTCGTCGAAGGACTCGCGGGCGCGCCGGGACTCGTCGGGGTCCTGCGCGTCGAAGCAGACGGTCGGGTGGGTGTTGCCGTCCCCGGCGTGGGCGCAGACGCCGATGGTGAGCTGGTACTTCTCGGCGATCCGCTCGACCCCGTCGAGCATCTCGCCGAGCTTGGAGCGGGGCACGCACACGTCGTCGATCATCGTGGTGCCCTTGACGGCCTCGAGCGCGGTGAGCGACAACCGCCGCGCCTGCAGGAGCAGTTCGGACTCGGCCGCGTCGTCGGCCGGTACGACCTGGGTGGCGCCGGCGGCCTCGCACAGCGCGCCCACGGCGGCGAGGTCGGCGGCCGGGTCCGGGGTGTCGAAGGCGGCGAGGAGCAGCGCTTCGGTGCTCTCCGGGAGGCCCATGTGGGCGAGGGCGTTGACGGCCTTGACGGTCGTACGGTCCATGAGTTCGAGGAGCGACGGCACGTGCCCTCCCGCCATGATCCGGCACACGGCGTCGCAGGCGGCCGCCGCGGAGGCGAACTCGGCTGCCAGGACGAGCTGCTGGGGCGGCTGCGGCTTCAGCGCGAGGATCGCCCGTACCACGATGCCGAGGGAACCCTCGGAGCCGACGAAGAGCCGGGTGAGGTCGTATCCGGCGACCCCCTTGGCCGTACGGCGGCCGGTGGACATCAGGCGTCCGTCGGCGAGGACGACGTCGAGGCCGAGGACGTACTCGGCCGTCACCCCGTACTTCACGCAGCACAGGCCGCCGGAGGCGGTGCCGATGTTGCCGCCGATGGTGCACATCTCCCAGCTGGAGGGGTCCGGCGGGTAGTACAGGCCGTGTTCGTTCACCGCGCGCGAGAGCGTGGCGTTGACGACGCCCGGTTCGACGACGGCGATGCGGTCGACCGGGTCGATCTCCAGGATGCGGTTCATCCTGGTCAGCGAGAGCACGATGCAGCCGTCACAGGCGTTCGCCGCGCCCGACAGGCCGGTGCGGGCGCCCTGCGGGACGACGGGCACGCGCAGTTCGGTGGCGGTCCGCATGACGTGCTGGACCTGTTCGACGGTGCGGGGCAGCACGACCACGGCCGGGGTGCCGGCCGTGCAGAAACTCGCCATGTCGTTCGCGTACGAGGCCGTGACGTCGGGGTCGGTCAGCACGGCCTCGGCCGGGAGGCCGGCCCTGAGGCGGTCGAGGAGGTTGCCGGTGACTTCGTCGCGCGGGGCTTCGATGCGGCTCATGATCACAGCGTCGCACCGGGGGGCGGCGGTGGGAAGCCCGGAGCGCCCCTGGAGGGGCTGGAGGAGCGCCGGGGCAGGCGCTCCTCCAGGGACGGTTTCCAGGACGGCCCCAAGAACGTCCTCCAGGGCGGCCTACAGGTTGCCGCGCTTGGCCTGCTCGCGCTCGATCGCCTCGAACAGGGCCTTGAAGTTGCCCTTGCCGAAGCCCATGGAGCCGTGGCGCTCGATGATCTCGAAGAAGACCGTCGGGCGGTCCTGGACCGGCTTGGTGAAGATCTGCAGCAGATAGCCGTCCTCGTCGCGGTCGGCGAGGATCTTCAGCTCGCGCAGGGTCTCGACGGGGACCCGGGTGTCACCGACCCACTCGCCGAGGGTGTCGTAGTACGAGTCCGGGGTGTCGAGGAACTCCACACCGGCCGCCCGCATGGTGCGGACCGTCCGCACGATGTCGTTGGTGTTGAGCGCGATGTGCTGGACGCCGGGGCCGCCGTAGAACTCCAGGTACTCGTCGATCTGGGACTTCTTCTTGGCGACGGCGGGCTCGTTGATCGGGAACTTGACCTTGAGCGTGCCGTCGGCGACCACCTTGGACATCAGGGCGCTGTACTCGGTGGCGATGTCGTCGCCCACGAACTCCTTCATGTTCGTGAAGCCCATGACCTTGTTGTAGAACTCCACCCATTCGTTCATGCGGCCGAGTTCCACGTTGCCGACGCAGTGGTCGACGGCCTGGAAGGTGCGGTGGGCGGGCGGCTCGACCATGGGGTCGGCGGCGACGTAGCCGGGCAGGTAGGGGCCGTCGTAGCCGGAGCGCTCGACCAGGGTGTGGCGGGTCTCGCCGTAGGTGGCGATCGCGGCGAGGACGACGGTGCCGTGCTCGTCCTTCAGTTCGTACGGCTCGGCGACGGAGCGGGCGCCGTGCTCGAGGGCGTACGCGTACGCGGCGCGGGTGTCGGGGACCTCGATGGCGAGGTCGACCACGCCGTCGCCGTGCTCGGCCACGTGCTGGGCGAGGAAGTGGCCCCAGGTCGTGGCGGGCTTGATGACGGAGGTGAGGACGAAACGGGCGGAGCCGTTCTCCAGGACGTAGCTCGCGGTCTCGCGGCTGCCGTTCTCCGGTCCGGAGTACGCCACGAGCCGCATGCCGAAGGCGGTGGAGTAGTAGTGCGCGGCCTGCTTGGCGTTGCCGACGGCGAAGACGACCGCGTCCATTCCCTTCACCGGGAAGGGGTCGGCCTCGCGCGCGGTGTCAGGGGCGTGGTGTGTGGTCTGCGTCATAGCGGCAGCCTCGCCCGGCTCCGCAAGGTGCGCAATAGTTTGCTTTCCGGCTGGGCAATGTGCCCAGTGAACAGCCCGTGTCGCCGGGCGTTCTGTACAGGATGACCATCGAGGAGCGCGGCATGGCGATCGATCATCTGGACGCCCGGCTCATCGTGCTGCTGGCCCGGGAGCCGCGCATCGGGGTGCTGGAGATGTCCCGGCGGCTCGGGGTGGCGCGCGGCACGGTCCAGGCGCGCCTGGACCGGTTGCAGGCGAACGGGGTGATCCGCGGCTTCGGCCCGGAGGTGGACCCGGCGGCGCTCGGCTACCCGGTCACGGCGTTCGCGACCCTGCAGATCCGCCAGGGCCAGGGCGCGGACGTACGGGCCCATCTGGCGACGGTCCCGGAGGTCCTGGAGCTGCACACGACGACGGGCAGCGGCGACATGCTGTGCCGCCTGGTGGCCCGCTCGAACGCGGACCTGCAACGGGTGATCGACCGGGTGGTCGGCTTCGAGGGCATCGTCCGCGCCTCCACGGCGATCGTGATGGAGAACCCGGTACCGCTGCGGGTGATCCCGTTGGTGGAGCAGGCGGCGCTGGACCGGGAGGGGACCTGAGCGGGGCTGACCGGTGCAGTCACCCGCCGGTGTGGACCGGGTCCGCCGTGGCGCGGAGCACCGGGTCGTTGCGCAGCCGTACGAAGGTGACGAGCAGGGTCACCGCCTGCAGCACGGCGCACGCCCCGATGACGTCGGTCAGATACGGCGGTGGGGTGACGGCGAGCAGGATGCCCGCCACGGGGAAGGGCAGCAGCAGGAGCAGGATCGTCAGGGACAGCGTCGTGCCGAAGGCCGCGGGCGGGATGATCAGCGAGCGCAGCGTGCGCAGCACAACGGTGAGCCCTCCGTCGGCGGCCATGAAGAGGGCTACGAGGGCCGTGTAGCTGAGGTAGGAGGGGGCCTGCGGCACGGCGAGGCAGGCGGCGGACGCGACGGTCGCACTGATCACCCCGACCCCCCACAGGCCCAGCCGGTCGAGGGCGAACCGGCAGCAGGTGACCGCGACCAGCGTGGCGGCGGCGGCGACCGACCAGAGCGTGCCGACGGCGGCCGGGGACCGGCCGAAGTGGCCCTCCACCAGGACGGGGGCGGCCGATTGCAGCAGGCCGAGCGCCAGGTTCGAGCAGGCGAGGCCGACCACGAGCCGCCGCAGGGCGGGCAGGGAACGCAGCGTCCGCCACCCTTCCCGCATGCCTCCGCCGCGTCCCTGCCCGCCCTGGCGCGACGCACGCAGGGGTGTGGGCGGGGTCTGCAGGGCGAGGCCGGCGGACAGGAAGGACAGCACGCTCAGGCACGCGAGCATGCGGGTCGGCCCGGTCAGGAGCAGGACGCCGCCCAGGGCCGGGCCGACGAGGGTGGCCGTCTGGTCGATGCCGATCAGCACCGGCTGCACCTTGTGGGACCGTCCCTCGATGCGGCGGCCCACGATGGCGCCCACCGCCTCGTTGGCGATGAAGCTGAACTGGGTGAGGGCACCGGTCACGGCGGCCAGTGCCATGACCGTGGCGGTCTCGGCCGTCCCCCGCGGCAGCATCACCAGCACGACAGCGGCGCCCGCCACCAGCAGGGCGCGGGTGAGCGAGGCGAGGAAGCACACGATCGCCGCGCCGCTGCGGTCCACCAGGTCACCGGCGAAGCTGAAGGCGGCCACCCGGGGGATCCACTCCAGCGCGAAGGCCAGGCCGGTCAGGGACGCGGAACCGGTGGTCGCCAGCACGACGAGCGGCATGGCGTAGGTCGCCATCGAATAGGCGAGCGCGTCGCAGGCGCGCGGCGCGTATACCCGCCGGAACAGGCTGCCCGTGGGCACCGCGGCGTGCCGGCCGGCCGGCTGGATCTCGTACAGGGAGACGGTCACGAAGTGAGGGGACTTTCGGTGAGCGGGTGCACGGACGGACGGAAGCGTTCCCGCCGCTCACGCGGACGAGGGCGCTTCAGGCATCTCGGCCATGGGCATGACACAACGCTGGGTCACAGGGAACTCCGCTCGGAAACGGGAGCCGAAGACAGGCAAAGGCCGCGCCGGCAGGCCTTGTTGAGGCATGAACTACGGTGCGGTAACAAGATAGCGGAAGAGATCGCTCCCGCAGAGCCCCCGGACTGCGTCGATTGGCTCCGGGGTTCCGTGTCCCGGCCCCCCGGGCCGTCAACCGGTCCCCCGGGCCGTCGACCGGTCCCCCGGGCCGTCGACCGGCCCCCGGAGTCCGTGGCCTAGCAGTTCGGGACCGAGGCGTTCGCCTTTTCGAGGGACACCAGGGCGTCGATCGCGCTCTTGAGGGTGGTCACCGGGACCAGGCGCAGGCCCTTGGGCAGTTCCGCCTTCGCGTCGGCGCACTCCGCCCTCGGGACCAGGAAGACCGTCGCGCCGTCGCGCTTGGCGGCCTGCGTCTTGAGGGCCACGCCACCCACCGGGCCGACCTGGCCCGAAGAGTCGATCGTGCCCGTACCGGCGATCGTGCGGCCGCCCGTGAGGTCGCCGCCCGTGCCGTTGCCGTTCAGCTTGTCGATGATGCCGAGGGTGAACAGCAACCCCGCGCTGGGGCCGCCGACGTCCGCGAGCTTCAGCGTGACCTTCACGTTCTTGTCACTGAGGTGCAGATACGACAGGGCCGCGCGGGTCGCCGCGTCCTGGGACTGCTTCATCTGCTCGGTGTTGTGCTGCTCGATCTGCTTGACCGTGTCGCCGCTCGGGTAGACAGCGTCGCGCGGCAGCACCGCGCGGTCCGTGCGGAACCAGCCGTCGATCACGTCACCGAGTGAGACCTGCGCGTCGGGGCCCGTCGCCTCGATCGTCGTCATCCGCAGCTGGCCGGTCGTCGTGCGGGTGGGCGCTCCGTTGATCGTGATCACCGCGGTGCCCTTGTTCTCGCCCAGCACGTTCGCCGTCATGCCGGGCTGCGCCACGGCGAACGGCAGCGGCGCGAACACCGCCGTGGCGAGCAGAGCCACGACGGGCAGGGCGCAGACGGTGGCGGCCTTGGGGCGGGAGAGGCGAGAGAGCACGGGATCAATCTAACGCGACGGCCACTTTTGGCCAGGTGCCGGTCAGGCCCCCCGCTTCTCGCTCAGGCCCCCAGGGTCTCGCTCAGGCCGCGTAGAGGTCCGTCCTTCCCGTCGTGAAGCGCCGTAGTGCGTCCGGCAGCGGTTCCACACCGATCCCGGGCGCGGACGGCACCGGCAGGTGGCCGTCCTCCAGGACGAACGGCTCGGTGATGTCCTCCGCGAAGTAGCGGGCCGACGCCGAGGTGTCGCCCGGGAGCGTGAAGCCGGGCAAGGCGGCCAGGGCGAGGTTCGGCGCGCGGCCGATGCCCGTCTCCAGCATGCCGCCGCACCACACCGGCACCCCGTGCGCGTGCGCCACGTCGTGCACACGCCGGGCCTCCGGATAGCCGCCGACCCGCGCGGGCTTGACGTTCACCACGCGGCAGGCGTCCATGGCGATCGCGGAGGCGGTGTCGCGGGCGTTGTGCAGGGACTCGTCCAGACAGACGGGTGTGGCCAGGCGCTGCTGGAGCCGGGCGTGGGCGTACAGGTTGTTCTCGGCGAGCGGCTCCTCGATCAGCAGCAGCCCGAACCCGTCCAGCCGCCGCAGGTGCTCGGCGTCGGCGAGCGTGTACGCCGTGTTCGCGTCGACCTGGAGCGGCAGCGCGTCCCCGAACCGCTCGCGCACGGCCCGTACGGGCTCGAGGTCCCAGCCCGGCTCGATCTTCAGCTTGATGCGGACGTAGCCGTCGGCCAGGTAGCGCTCGACGTCGTCCAGCAACTCGGGCACGGAGTCCTTGATGCCGACCGACACCCCGGCCGGCACCCGGTCCCGTACCGCCCCCAGGTAGGTCGCGAGCGGCATGCCGTGCGCGCGCAGCTCGGCGTCCAGGACCGCCGTCTCCAGCGCCGCCTTCGCCAGCTCGTGCCCCTTGACCTGTGCCAGGGCCGGGGCGAGCGCGGCCGTCGTCAGCCGCGGCAGGGCGGCGGCGCGCGGCAGCAGGAAGTCCCGCAGGACGATCTCGGCCCCGGCGACGAACTCGGAGCAGTAGCGCGGCTCCGGGTCGGCCGCGAACTCCGACCAGCCCTCGGCGGCGTCCGTGACGACGTGCAGCAGGAAGGTGTCCTTCGTGGTCATCGTCCCGAAGGAGGTGCGGAACGGGGTCACGAGCGGGATCGCCACATGGACGATCTCGACGCGTTCGAGCTTCATGCCGGGGATTCCTCCTCGCGGGTGAGCGTTCGGCTGAGCGTGTACCAGCCGTCCCGGGACATGCCCGTCGCCGTTAACCCCTCGGCGAGGGCCCCGGTGAAGACGCCTCGGACGGCGTGCCGCCAGCGCAGGGCGAGAGCGGGGTCGGCGGCGCGCAGGGCGACGATGTCGTCCGGTACGCGGCACCACACCTGCCGGTCGTCGCGGGAGCGGCGGGCGAGCGGGGCGCCGTCGGGGGCGAGGTGGGTGACGGGTGCGGCGGCGCGGTCGCCGGTCTCGCGCCCCTCGCGGGGTGCCGTCAGGTCCCAGGTCACCGTGAGCCGGTCGCTCTCGTCGCCCTCGTTCACGCCGTCGGCCATCCGGCCGTAGAAGTCGACCAGGTACTCGGTGCCCCTCGCGCCCAGTTTGACCAGGTTGAAGCGGGCGTTGCGGCCCACCAGCGGGTCGAACGTCCAGCGCAGGGTGCGCGCGCCGCGCTCCAGGAGCCAGCAGCGCTGCGCCTGCTTCACGGCGTACCCGACGCCCCGGTCGGCCGCCGCCAGCAGGGAGTACGCGTCCGCGGACGCCGGCGGCCCGAAGGCGGCGACGCAGGCCCCGGCGAGCCGGTCCCCGTCCAGGGTGTACGCGGCGTGCACGGCGCCGCCCGCGTGCACCAGGCTGTGCATCACCTCGGCGGGCAGCGGCGGGGCCTGCCGGGGGGTCCGCCAGACGTCGCTGAAGAAGTCGGCCACGGCGGCGATACCGGTCACGTCGTGCACGGTGCGCACGGTGACCCCGGCCGCGCGGGCGGCGTGGTCGGCGTCGACCGCGTGGGTGCGTACGGGTGGTCGGTCCGTCTCTGCAGTCATGACACGAGTGTCGAAGGAGTGGCGGGCGTCGGCGTTGTGGAGACGCACAACGTGCGCGTACGTTGCTGAGGGGATCGGCCAACACCCGGGGACACTGCCATGGACGTCCGCACGCTCGGCGACTTGCTGGACGTCGTCGGCGAACCCTCCCTGCGCCTGCGCACCGCGCCCGCCGGGCTGACCGCGCCCGTCACCGAGGCGCTGCTCCACGACGCCCACGCCCCGCTCCCCCGCACCCCGGGCGGCCTGCTGCTCGCGGTGGGCGTGCCGCCCCGGGCCGCCGGGCCGCTGGTGCGGGCAGCGGCGGAGGCCGGGATGACCGGCGTCGTCGTACGGGGCGAGGACGGGCCGGTCGCCGAGGCGGAGGCGGCCGGGGTCGCCCTGCTCTGCGTGGACGAGGACACGGCCTGGCACCAGGTGCACCTGCTGCTGGCGTCGGCGCTGGCCGCGCGTCCGGCGGCCGGGGGCGGCGGGGACACGCGCGGGGAGTTGTTCGCGCTGGCCGACGCGGTGGCGGCGGCCGTCGGCGGGGCCACCGCGATCGAGGACCCGGGGCAGCGGATCCTCGCCTATTCGACGGTCCCCGGGCAGGCCACGGACGAGGACCGCCGCCAGGGCATCCTCGGCCTGAAGGTGCCGGAGATCCCGGACAACGCCGAGCAGTACCGGACCGTCCTCTCGGCCCCCGGCCCGGTACGGCTGCCGGCTCTCGCGGGGGCACTGCCACGGCTCGCCGTCGCCGTCCGCGCCGGCGGCGAGACCCTCGGATCCCTGTGGGTGGTGGACGACGGCCGGCTCGCACCCGACGCCGAGGAGGCGCTGGCGCGGGGAGCGTCCACGGCGGCCCTGCTCCTGCTGCGGGCGCGTGCGGCGCGGGAACTGGCCCGGCACCAGGACGGCGCCCTGCTGCGCCGTGTCCTCGACGGCACCGCCGACCCGGCCGCCGCCGCCCACCGGCTGGGGCTCCAGGCCGTACGGGTCGCCGCGTTCGTCCTGGACTCCGACTCCACGGTGTGCGCCCCGTCCGCCCCGTCAGCACCGGACGACGAACAGACCACGCTCCGGCTGCTGGACCTCGTACGGCTCCAGTGCGAGGCGCGGTACGGGCGCCACGCGTGCGTGCTGGTCGACGGGGTGGTGTACGCGCTGCTTCCCGCCTCCGGGGAGCGCGGTGGTCAGCGGCACGTGCGGTTGGCGGAGGACATCGTGCGGCGGGCGGGGCGGGCGCTGCGGGTGCCGGTGCGGGCGGGGCTCGGGGAGGTGGTGCCCTCCCTCGCCGAGGCGGCCGCCTCGCGGCAGGACGCGGACCTGGTGCTGCGCGTGCTCGGGCCGGAGCAGCCGGTCGCGTCCGTGCGGCAGGTGCGGGCCCGGATCACGCTGCTACGGCTCGCCGAAGTGATGCGGGGCAGGCGGGAGTTGGCCGCGGGCGCGTGGGAGGAGGTCGTGGCGTACGACGTCGGGCACGGCACGGAGTACGCGGCGACACTGCTCGCGTGGCTGGAGGCGGGGTGCGATGTGGGGGGTGCGGCGGAACGGCTCGCCGTGCATCCGAACACCTGCCGGTACCGGCTGCGTCAGGTGCGACGGCAGCTCGGGGTGGACCTGGACGACGCGGATGAACGGCTGGCGCTGTGGGTGCAGTTGAGGGTTCTGAACAGTTGAGGGTTCTGGACAGTCGAGGGTTCTGGACAGTCGAGGGTTCTGAACAGCCGAGGGTCCTGAACAGCCGAGGGTCCTGAACAGCCGAGGGTCCTGAACAGCCGAGGGTCCTGAACAGCGAGGGTCCTGAACAGCCGGCGTTCAGCGCAGTGCCTCCGCAACCTCCCGTGCCGCGTCCACCACCCGGGCACCCACCCGCTCCGGTACCGAGTCCGCCAGCATCACGACGCCCACGCTGCCCTCCACCCCGGTCACCCCTATCAGCGGTGCGGCGGCCCCACAGGCCCCTGCCTCCAGTTCGCCGTGCGTGAGCGTGTACCCGGGCTCGGCGATGGGCTGCCGGCGGGCGGCGAGGATCGCCCGGCCCGCGGCTCCCCGGTCGAGCGGGTGCCGGAACCCGGCGCGGTACGCCACGTGGTAGTCGGTCCACGACGGCTCGACCACCGCGACGGCCAGCGCCTCCGCGCCGTCGACGAGCGTGAGGTGCGCGGTCGCCCCTATGTCCTCGGCCAGCGACCGCAGCGCGGGCAGCGCGGCCTCCCGCACCAGCGGATGCACCTGGCGGCCCAGGCGGAGTACGCCCAGCCCGACCCGGGCGCGGCCACCCAGGTCGCGGCGTACGAGGGAGTGCTGCTCCAGCGTGGCCAACAACCGGTACACCACGGTGCGGTTCACGCCCAGTTTGTGGGAGAGCTCGGTGACGGTCAGCCCGTGGTCGGTGTCGGCGAGCAGCTTGAGGACCCTGAGGCCCCGGTCGAGCGTCTGGGAAGTCTCCGCGGTCACGACGCCCACTCCTTAGTGGTGAGGTCGACGGCCCCCTTCGCGGCGGATGCGACGCCGAGTCCCGTCGGCGACGCGCTTCAGAGGCCGCCGATCGGCTGGCGGCCCGGGCGGCCCCCGGACTCTGTCGCTTCACGGCTGCGCTCCGCGGCGGCGCTGCCACGGGGCGTGTGCGTAGCGGGACAGTAGCGAGCCGGTTCGCTCAGCGGAAGGCTCCGTCCAGAATCCGGTCAGTGGCCGGCAGGGAGTGGTTCTTTTTACGGGGATACGTCCCCTCGTCAGCCAGTCCCCTGGTCACCTCTGCTGACGTCGGCGGGCGTCGAGGTCACTTCATCCGCGTGGCCCACTCCTGGACCTTCGCGATCCGCTGCCGCAACTGCCCGGCCGTGCACTCCGCGCTCGGCGGGCCCCCGCACACCCGCCTCAGCTCGTTGTGAATCACGCCGTGCGGCTTCCCGCTCTGATGGACGTACGCCCCGACCATCGTGTTCAGCTGCCGGCGCAGTTCCATCAGTTCCTTGTGCGTGACCACGGGCCGCCGTTCCGCGGGCAGCTCCAGCAGGTCGGCCTCCGTGTCCGGTTTCTTGCGGCTGTGCGCGATCTGCCGGGCCTGCCGCTTCTGCAGCAGCAATTCAACCTGCTCCGGCTCGAGAAGTCCCGGGATGCCGAGGTAGTCCTGCTCCTCCTCGCTACCCGGGTGGGCCTGCATGCCGAACTCGGCGCCGTTGTACATGACCCGGTCGAAGACGGCGTCGGACTCCAGCGCCTCGAACGGCAGCATGTCCTGCTCGCCGGTGTCCTCGTCCTTCTCCCGGTTGGCCTCCTCCATCTCCTTCTCGGACTCGGCGTACGGGTCTTCGGCCTCGCCGTCCTTCTTCGGCTTGTCGAGGACGTGGTCGCGTTCCCGCTCCATCTCGCCTGCGAAGGAGAGCAGGTCGGGCACGGTCGGCAGGAACACGGACGCGGTCTCGCCGCGGCGCCGGGACCGTACGAAACGGCCGACGGCCTGGGCGAAGAAGAGAGGTGTCGAGATCGTGGTCGCGTACACCCCGACCGCCAGCCGGGGCACGTCGACGCCCTCGGACACCATCCTGACCGCGACCATCCACCGGTCGTCGTTGTTGCTGAACTCGTCGATCCGGTCGGAGGCACCGGCGTCGTCGGACAGCACGAGGGTCGCCTTGTGCCCGGTGATCTCGCGGATCAGCTTGGCGTAGGCGCGGGCCGAGTCCTGGTCGGAGGCGATGACGAGGGCGCCCGCGTCCGGGATGGACTTGCGGACCTCGGTCAGCCGCTGGTCGGCGGCGCGCAGCACGCTCGGCATCCACTCGCCACGCGGGTCGAGCGCGGTGCGCCAGGCCTGGCTGACGGCGTCCTTGGTCATGGGCTCGCCCAGCCGGGCGGCGATCTCGTCGCCCGCCTTGGTGCGCCAGCGCATGTTGCCGCTGTAGGAGAGGAAGATGACCGGCCGCACGACGCCGTCGGCGAGCGCGGACCCGTAGCCGTAGGTGTAGTCGGCGGCCGAGCGCCGGATCCCGTCCGCCCCTTCCTCGTACGTCACGAACGGGATGGGGTTGGTGTCGGACCGGAACGGCGTACCCGTCAGGGCGAGTCGGCGGGTCGCCGGCTCGAACGCCTCCAGGCACGCCTCGCCCCAGGACTTGGAGTCGCCCGCGTGGTGGATCTCGTCGAGGATGACGAGGGTCTTGCGCTGCTCGACGCGGTTGCGGTGCAGCATGGGCCGCACGCCGACGCCGGCATAGGTGACGGCGACGCCGTGGTACTCCCGGCCGAGGGGGCCGGCGCTGTACTCCGGGTCGAGCCTGATCCCTATCCGCGCGGCGGCCTCCGCCCACTGCTTCTTCAGGTGCTCGGTCGGCGCGACCACGGTCACCTGCTGCACCACGTGATGGTGCAGCAACCAGGACGCGAGCGTCAGGGCGAACGTCGTCTTACCGGCGCCGGGGGTGGCGACGGCGAGGAAGTCACGCGGCTGCTCCTGGACGTACTTCTCCATCGCCCCCTGCTGCCAGGCACGCAGCTTGCTGGCAGTGCCCCAGGGAGCACGGCCGGGGAAGGCGGGCGAGAGGTGGTGGGAGGAGCTGGAGCTGGCAGAAGTAGGTGCGGGCCTGGAAGGCCCTCCATTGTGGGCGGTGGTGGGCGACGGGCGGGAGGTACTCACGGTCTCCGTGTGTGGGTCGGGCGGCTCGGCTACGTATGACAACCGGGCCACCCTACCGGCGCCCCGGTGAGGTCAGCGCTCGGACAGCACCGGGTCGGCCGGGGATGCGATTCAGCTCACATCGCGCCCCGCACGCACCTCGGTCAGCGCGCGAAGCGCGGCAACTGGGCGGCGATCTTCGGTACGTCCAAGGCGCCCTGGCACACGTCCAGCACGAATCGCTCGGCCTCGTCCACGTCGAAGTCCGCGTCCAAGGGGTGCCCGTTCACGTGCAGGAACACCCAGGTCGCATACCAGGCGATGCGCTTGTTCCCGTCGACGAGGGCGTGGTTGCGGGCAAGGGACTCCATCAACGCAGCAGCCTTCTGCCACACGTCGGGATAGGCGTCCTGACCGAACACACTCGACTGCGGACGCGCGAGGGCCGAGTCCAGGAGCCCGTAATCGCGCACGTCGTCCACCCCGAGCCGCTTCGTCAGGTTCAGCAGCTCGGGAAGCGTGAGGTAGTGCATCAGGCGAGTCTCCGGTTCAGCTCGGCACTGACCTTCAGGACGTGTTCCGCCGCCTCGTTGAACAGACGCGAGTGCTCGTTTATGGCCGACATCACGGCGTCGTGCGCGAACGCCTGCATGCTGCGCCCTTCCGCCGCCGCACGCTCGCGCAGCGCCTCGAGCTCTTCGTCCGTAAACCGCAGGTTCAGTCCAGCCATGCTTCGACGGTACTACTTGGTACCACGCGGTGTCACCGGGATTCCGTCCGCAACCGGGTCGTCACCCACGCCCCCACCAGCGCCACCACCGCCATCGGCAGGAACACGGCGGCGAAGGCGGCCGTGTTGGAGCCGTCCGCGGTCACCTCGGTGGCGGTGTGGGCGACGGTGCCGCCGCCGAGCGCGGCGAACGCGGCACCGCCCGCGGACAGGAGCACCACGTTGGACAGGCCGTCGGAGATCTGCAGGGCGGCCGAGTTGGCGCCCGCCTCCTCGGGGGCGGACAGCTTCAGGAGCAGGACGCTGGTCGAGGAGATGACCAGGCCCATGCCGAAGCAGCCGAAACCCCAGGCGACCGCGACGATCCACGGGGGCACGGCGTGGATCAGCACGCTGGGCGCGGTGGCGATCGCGACTGCGACGACCACCATGCCGAGCGTCATCAGCCGCTCCCGGTACGGCTCCAGGCGCGGCCTGGACTGGATGTACGAGCCGAGCGCCCAGGTCGCGCCGGCCGGCGCCAGTGAGAATCCGGCGAGGGTCGGCGACAGCCCGCGCTCGGTGACGAGCATGAGCGGGATGAAACTCTCCGCCGCGATGAAGGCGCCCGCCGACACACCGCGCAACAGCACCACGGACGGCAGGCCGCGCGCCGCCCGGTAGGTGCCGCGGGGCAGCAGCCCGAGCACCGCCGGGACGAGCAGGGCGGCGCCCGCGGCACCGGGGACGAGGGAGACCCAGTGCAGGTCCTGGGCGGCGTACTGGAGGAGTCCGGCGCCCAGGGAGATGCCGAACGCCAGACGGATGCGGCGCGCGTCGAAGGGGGCGGTGGTCTCCGTGGCGGGACCGCCCGCCCGCCGCCGTATCTGCGGCAGGGCGAGCGCCAGCGGGAACACCACGAGCACGGGGATACCGATGAACACCCAGCGCCAGCCGAGCCGTTCGGTCACCGCCCCCGACGCCAGCGGGCCGACCACCGAGGGGATCACCCAGCTCGCCGCGAAGGCCGCCATGATCGCCGGGCGCAGCCGCTCCGGGTAGGCCCGGCCGACGAGGACGTACAGCGCGACGATCACCAATCCGCCCCCGAGCCCCTGCACGGCCCGGCCCAGGATGAACAGCCACATCGCACTCGCCGTCCCGGAGACCAGCAGCCCGGCCGCGAAGGCGGCGATGCCGCAGGTCAGCGAGGAGAGAGGGCCGCTGCGATCGGACCACTGGCCGGCGAGCACCATGCCGAACAGGCTGGTCGTGAAGTACCCCGAGAACGCGAAGGCGTACAGGGACAGCCCGTCCAGCTCCCGCGCGGCGACCGGCATCGCCGTACCGACGGCCGTGGCCTCGAAGGCGATGAGCAGCACGACGGAGACGATCCCGATGCTGAGGGCCCGATAGGGCCGGCTCAGCACGCCGCCGGTGGCGTGGGAAGGGGAGGGAGGGCCGGCGGCGACGTCGGTGTCGCGGGGATCCAGGGCGGTCATACAGGTCAGGGTAAGGGGCTCGATGGGGATTGGCTCCTGTCAGGAGCCGGGGATGGGCCGGGACCTTGGTCTTAGGACCGAGCCCGGTTTCATGAACGGCGTATGGCAGTCCCATTGCAGGGCCGCCGATCCTCTTGAGCCGGTGACCTGCCCACTCCTACGGTCAGTGCATCAGGACGGCACGAGCAAGCCGTACCGCACCTGATCCCGGCCGTGTGCCCGAGTGGTTCAGGGGCTCGCCTGCAAAGCGAGTTACGCGGGTTCAATTCCCGCCACGGCCTCCAAACCCACAAGTGCCCCAAGGGCTCGCCTCCGCCGCATCCATCAGCGGGCTCCGCCCGCGGGGAGTTACGCGGGTTCAATTCCCGCCACGGGCTCCAAACCCACAAGTGCCCCAAGGGCTCGCCTCCGCCGCATCCATCAGCGGGCTCCGCCCGCGGGGAGTTACGCGGGTTCAATTCCCGCCACGGC
>NZ_JBFBBS010000003.1:253680-264754 GCF_040682835.1 Streptomyces sp. NPDC051104
GGCTCCAAACCCACAAGTGCCCCAAGGGCTCGCCTCCGCCGCATCCATCAGCAGGCTCCGCCCGCGGGGAGTTACGCGGGTTCAATTCCCGCCACGGCCTCCAGAGTTCCGTATCCGTACCGACGCCTACCTCAGGTCGGTCGCTTCCGCCACTCTCTTGTCGCGGTGCGCCAGCCACACCGTGAAGGCCAGGGTGGAAATGTCCGCGTCGAGCGGGCGCAGGGTCGGTCCCGGCTCGCTCCAGCACAGGACCGCTCCCGTGGCGCCGTCGAGGAGCAGGCTCATGTCCTCCAGCAGGCAGCCGAGGCGTATCAGGCGGTCCGCCCAGTCGGGAAGGTCGTCCTCCGGGACGCCCTCGTCGTCCGCGTAGTACTCGGCCAGCGTCGGCAGCGGCAGGTCCGTGTCCAGTTCGAACCAGTAGCCGGTCTCCGGCAGGCCCACCTCGCGCAGGAAACGGCGGGTCGGTTCGTGCGTGAGTCTGCGGGGGAAGTCGACGTCCTCGAAGCGCACGATCGCGGCGGTGCCGAACTCCTCGTCCAGCAGCCGCGGCGGCAGGTCCAGGGCGAGGCCCGTGCCGGGACGGGCGATCCGGGCCAGAGGACGGATCAGGGCGTGCGAGGCGAACCCGCCCGGGGAGGCGGTCGGTTCGTCTGTCACCGCCGCGAGCCGCAGCAGCGCCTCGAGGGAGGGCGCGAGCGGCGAGAGGTCCATCGGGCCCGGGGTGCGCGGGGAGACGTACGCCGTGGGTACCCGTCCCGTGGCACCGCCCAGCAGGAGCGACTCCAGATCACGGTCGACTGTGCGCAGCGCCCCGATGACCATCTGGTCGCGCAGTTCCTCGGCGAGTCTCTCCGCGTCGTCGACCAGCTCGGCCGCCCGCCGCAGCACCGACCGCCCGCACGGTGTCCCGAACCCCCGCGCGTACGGATCCGTCCCGGTCGGCGTGATCACGCCACAGGCGTCAGTCGTGCCCATCGTCTTCCCCCGTGTGTTTCGTGCCTGGCCCAGAGCGTCCACAGGGCGGGACAGACCGTCCTGCCGGGCAGCTCTCCCCCAACGCCAAGAACCTTACGCGGCACCACTGACAACGCCGCAGCAATAAGCCGTCCTTCCGGGCCTCACCCGATCCGCGCCCGCTCCCGCCCGGCCAGGATCGCCTCCACCGTCTCGTCCACGGTCAGGTCCGAGGTGTCCAGCCACAGACCGATCCGCGGCGTCTCGGTCCGCAGTGACCTGTCCAGGTCCTCGACCGTCCATGCTCCGTACCCGGTCTTCGGCCGCCCGGCCTCACGTGCCGCGACCACCTCCGGTCGGGGTGCGAGGACCACGACGTGCAGCGGGCGCGTCCGGATCAGATCGACATACCGCCCCAGGTCCCCGCCCAGCACCACGTCCTGCACCACCGCCGTGAACCCCGCGCGCGCGTATGCGTCCGCCGTGTCCGCCGACAGCCCGTAGCAGCGCAGCCGGAGTTGGGCCAGGCCCTCGCCGTCCGAGCCGGGCTCGTAGTCCTCTCGGCCGGAGACGATCATCCGCCGGAAGACGTCGCCTCGCACATGTGCCGCGCGCGGCAGTCTCTCCGCCAGTGCCTGGGCCACCGTCGACTTGCCCGCGGCCATGACGCCGGTGACGAGGACGACGCCCTCCACCGGCGACGAGCTCACTGCGTCGTCACCACCGCCGCCTGCGGCCGGATCGGCAGACGGTTGACCGGGCGGCCCGTTGCCGCGCGGACCGCCGATGCGATCGCCGCCGGGGACGTCACCACCGGGACCGCGCTGACCGCCTTCGCGCCGAAGGGGGCGACCACGTCCCGTTCCTCGACGAGTTTGACGATCTTGATGTCGGGGGCGTCCAGGGCCGTCGGCAGGGAGTAGCCCGTCAGGTCGGGGTGACGGATCACGCCGCGGGCCGTGCGCAGGTTCTCCGTGAGCGCGATGCCGACACCCTGCGTGACCCCGGCCTCGAGGCGCGCCGCCAGCTGCGCCGGGTTCAGCACCCGGCCCACGTCCTGGGCCAGCGCCAGCTCCACGACCCGTACCGAGCCGATCTCGATGTCCACGTCCACCACGGCGCGGATCGCGCAGAAGGCGAGCCCCACGAAGGCGTCGCCCTGGCCCGTCTCGTTCAGCGGTTCGGTCGGGTGCGGGCGGCACTGCGCGGTGGCCCACAGTTCCTTGCCGTCCAGCGC
This sequence comes from Streptomyces sp. NPDC051104, assembly GCF_040682835.1. NCBI lineage: Bacteria > Bacillati > Actinomycetota > Actinomycetes > Kitasatosporales > Streptomycetaceae > Streptomyces > Streptomyces sp. NPDC051104. The sequence goes on from NZ_JBFBBS010000003.1 coordinate 255,872, forward strand.
CTCCGTCACGGTCGTGGACAGGACCCCGTCGTACGACGTGATCTTGCCGTCCGTGATCTGGAGCAGTTCCGTGGACATGCCGAACTTGTGCGCCAGGGGCTGCAACAGCTGGGTGCGGACCATCTTCGCGGCCCGTTCGACCGCGCCGCCCGACACCCAGGTGTGGCGGCCCCGGCAGCCCGCGCCCGCCGGCGGCTGGTCGGTGTCGACCGGGGCCACGTGCACCTCGTCGATGCCGAGGGTCTCCTGGACGATCTGCCGGGCGAGGGTCGCGAAGCCCTGGCCGGTCTCCACCGCCGCGCACAGCACCGTCGCCACGCCGTCCTGGACCTTCACGGTCGCCGTGGAGACCTCGTCGGCGCCCTCCGCGCCGAGCATGTGGACCATGCCGAGGCCGTAGCCCACACCCCGCCGGACCGCGCCCGGTTCGCCCGCGCCCTCGGGGCCGCCCGGCAGCAGCCACTCCTCCTCGGGGGTGTCCTTGGGGAGCGGGGGCAGCGGGTGGTCGCGTACGGCCTCGAGCAGTTCGGCCACCGGCGCCGGGCACGTCACCGTCTGGCCGGTCGGCAGGACGTCGCCGGTCGCCATGACGTTGCGCATCCGCAGCTCCGCCGGGTCGAGGCCGAGCTTCTTGGCGAGCTTGTCCATCTGCGCCTCGTACGCGGCGCACACCTGCATCGCGCCCTCGCCGCGCACATGGCCCGACGGCGGGTTGTTGGTGCGGACGGCCCAGCCCTCGATGAAGGCGTTCGGGACGACGTACGGGCCGCAGGCGAAGGAGACCGCGGCGGCGAGCGCGTCGGAGGAGGTGTCCGCGTAGGCGCCCGCGTCCAGCAGGATCTGCGCCTCGACCTTCACCAGCCTGCCCTCGGCGTCCGCGTGGTGGCGGTAGCGCAGCAGTGTGGGGTGGCGGTGGACGTGGCCGAGGAAGGACTCCTCGCGGTTGGCGGTCAGTTTCACCGGGCAGCCGGTCTTCAGCGCCAGCAGCCCGAGCGGCAGCTGGAAGCCCTGGTCCTCGCGGTCCGCGGTGGCGCCGGGCACTCCGGTGACGACGACCTTCACCCGGTCCGGTTCCAGGCCGTAGACGGCGGCGGCCCGGTCCCGGTCGGTGTGCGGGTCGGTGGAGGCGAGGTACAGCTCGACGCCGCCGTCGGGCCGGGGCACGGCGAGGCCGGCCTCCGCGCCGATGGGGGCGGGGTCCTGGCGGCCGATGCGGTACAGGCCCTCGACGACGGCCTCGCCGACCGCGTCCGGGTCGCCGTGGCGCAGCGGGATGTGGCGGATCAGGTTGCCGCCGGGGTGCAGCGGCTCGGCCTCGAACGCCTGCTCGGGGTCAGTGACCGGGTCGAGCACCTCGTACTCGACGATGACGGCCGCGGCGGCCATGCGGGCGGTGTCGGGGTGGTCGGCGGCGACGGCCGCGATGGCCTCCCCGTGGTGGCGTACGACGTCGGAGGCGAAGACGGGGCGGTCGGCGGCGCCGCGTCCGTGCAGCGCGCCCGCGGGCACGTCCTCGTGGGTGAGGACGGCCCGCACGCCGGGCATCTCGCGCGCGTGGCTGGTGTCGATGGACAGGATGCGCGCGTGCGGGTGCGGCGAGCGCAGGACGGCCGCCCACAGCAGGCCCTCGGCCCACAGGTCGGCCGCGTACGGGAAGGTGCCCTCGGTCTTGGCGCGGGCGTCGGCGGACGGCAGGGAGGCTCCGATGCCGTGCGGCAGCGGCTCGGGGGCGGGTGCGGCCGCCGCTGTGGTCGCGGTGGCGGCTTCGTTGCTCACGCCTGGCCTCCGTCCTGGCTGTACGGGTGGTCGTTCGGGGTCACGTTGCCGAACGCGTCGAGGTGGACGCCGCCCTCTCCGGGGCCCGCCTGGTGCGGGATGCGCGGTTCGCCGCCGTCCGGTGCCGGATCGGCCTCGGCGCGGTGCGCCTCCCGCTCGGCGACGACCTCCTGGACGGCCTGCAGGACGCCCCGGTAGCCGGAGCAGCGGCACAGGTTGCCGCACAGCGCCTGGCGGGCCTCGAGGTCGGTCGGCGCCGGGTTGCCCTCCAGCAGGTCGTGCACGGTCATCGCCATGCCGGGCACGCAGAAGCCGCACTGCACGGCGCCGCACCGGGCGAGCGCCCGCTGAACGTCGGAGGGCTGTCCCTCGACGGCGAGTCCCTCGACCGTACGGACCTCACTGCCCGCGGCGGTGACGGCGGGCACCAGGCAGGAGGCGACGAGCCGTCCGTCGACCTGCACGTTGCAAGCGCCGCACTCGCCCTGCGAGCAGCCGTCCTTGGCACCGGCGAGGCCGAGCCGCTCGCGCAGCACGTACAGCAGCGACTCGCCGATCCAGGCGTCGGTGACGGGCCGGTCGGCGCCGTTCACCCGCAGGACGTACGAGGCCAGGGGGTGCTCGTCGTGCGGGGCCGCGGGCTCGACGGCCCGATCCGGGGGCGGGTCCTGGGCGTCGGCGGGCCCGGGGGCCGGGTCGGGCTCGGGGTGCTGGGCCGCTTCGGGAGCCGGTGCCTCCCCGGCGCCTGAGAGACCGTCGGAGGTGCCGTCGGCCGCGTCGGAGGCGTCGGCGGCCTCGGACGGCTCCTGGGGGGCCTCTGGTGCCTCGGAAGCACCGGCCCGCATCTCCTCGTAGGCCTCGTATGCCTCGTAGGCCTCGTGAGACCCGTCGGAGGGCTCCCCAGGAGCCTCCTCGGACGTCTGCGCGGCGGTCTCGTGCCCGTGCCACGACGGTACGGCCGCCGCCGTCGCCCACGGCGCGGGCGCGCCGCCCGGCAGCGTCGCGGGCGGGGTGCCGCCCCACTGCTCGACGAGCGACGACGTGGTGAACTCCCCCGACTCGTCCGGGAGATCACCGCCCGCGACCGGGATCGACCACTGCCCGGTGACGTCGTGCCCGGGCGCGGGCTCCCGCGCGGCCTGGGCCTCCTCGAAGGTCCACTGCCCGGTCGCCCCGGGGTTGTACGTGAACCGGTCCCCCGTACCCTCCTGCGTGGTGCCCGGCCAGTGGGCGCCCTCGGCGGGCGCGCCCCAGTTCCCGCCGTGCTCCTCGGCGCCCGCGCCCTCCTGCGGGGTGAAGGTCGGCGGCACATAGCCGTGGCCCGGCGCTGCCAGCGGGCTGTCGGAGGCGAGGAGGGCGTCGATCCCGCCTTCCGGGAGCTGGACGAAGGCGGTGGCGCCGTCGTCGTAGTCCCCTTGCGGCAGCCGCTCCCAGGAGCCGTTGGTGCCCTGCCGGCGGGCTTCCTCCGGGTGCTGGTCGTCCGTCACGACAGTGCCCTCCCCAGTGCTCGTCGGGCCAGCGCGGCGACGGTGCGCCGCAGGTGCAGTACGGCGGGCGGAAGCTGCTGCACGGTGCCGTCCTCCGCGGGCGCCGAATCGGGGATGCAGGCCGCGGCGACGTACTCCCCGAAGGCGTTCAGGGCCTCCGGGACGATCGCGCGGTTGTTGTCCCAGTCGATGAGCTGCGCGACCCACTGCTCGGCCTCCAGCGGGCGCAGCGGCATCGGCGCTATGGCACCGACGGCGCAGCGCACCCCGCGCCGGGCCGGGTCCAGCACCAGCGCCACCGACGCCATCGCCCGCCCGGGTCCGGTGCGGCCGGTCGCCTTCAGAAAGACCTGGGGGGCGTGCAGCAGCGGCACGCGCACGTAGCCGATGAGTTCACCGGCGCGCAGCATCTCCACGCCGGCCAGCAGGTGCGAGACCGGGATCTCCCGGCGTGCCCCGCCCGGGCCGGCGATGATCAGCGTGGCCTCCAGGGCGGCGAGCACCGGAAGCGCGTCCCCGGTGGGGGCGGCCGACGCGATGTTGCCGCCGAGGGTGCCGGCGTTGCGGATGTGCGGCGGGCCGGCCGCGCGCGCCGCCGCCGCGAGGGCGGGGATGAGCGCCGCGAAGTCGGGGCGCCCCATGCGCGCGTGGGTGAGGCCGGCGCCGAGCAGCGCGTGGCCGTCCTGGTACTGCCAGCCGCGGATCTCGCTGATGCGGCCGAGGCCGACCAGTGCGGCGGGCCGCAGCTGCCCCGAGTTCACGGCGGCCATGAGGTCGGTGCCGCCCGCCACGGGGACGGCGGCCGGATGGGCGGCGAGGGCCGCCACGGCCTCGTCCAGCGAGGCGGGCAGCGTCACGGCCTGCGCCGCCTGCGGTGCGTGCGTGGTCAAAACCGGCTGCCCCTTCCCGCTGCCCCCTGGTCCCACCTGTGTTGCCGTACGGTACGTGCTGACAGGGCGGACGTGGCAACTCTGGCACATCTTTCACGGCCTCCGACGCGGGGGTCCGCTAGGAGGCATTCGCCCCTCTGACCAGGGGGATGGACCGTTTTGCCACGACATCCCCGATGGGGGTGCATTGCGGCTCTTCGGCGTTCCTTGCACTGCTTTTCCCATGCGGGGGTACGTTTCCAGCCGACCCGGCGCCTCGCCTGCCCTCCGTCCGCCACCTCACACGTTCGGGGGCGCACCCTCGATCGGGCGTCCGAGCACCCCGGGTCGCCGCTGCCACGGCAGCGGGCCCGCGGGCGGCCGGTAGGCGACTCCCAGGGCGTCCAGGCGGCGGTAATGGGCGGCCATGCGCCGCTCGAAGTCCGCGAAGTCGCGCTCGGCCGGGACGGGAAGGGCACTCCAGGCGACCTCGGCGAACGCCGCGAGCCGGGGAAACGCCTGGTAGTCGACGCGCCCCTGATCCTCCGTCACCTCGGTCCAGACGTTGGCCTGGGTGCCGAGAACGTGCCGCGCCTCCTCCGGGGTCAACTGCGGTGGAACCGGCTCGAATCGGTAGACGTCCTCCAGGGTGCGCACGTACCCGATGGGCACCGGCTCGTCGGCGCCGCCGTCCTGACGGTGGTCCAGGTACACCTGCTGCTCGGGGCACATGACGACGTCGTGGCCGGCGCGCGCCGCCGTGATCCCGCCGGCGTACCCGCGCCACGAGGAGACGGTCGCACCGTCCGCGAGGCCGCCCTCGAGGATCTCGTCCCAGCCGACGAGCCGGCGTCCGCGTGCGGTGAGCCAGGTGTCGAAGTGGCGCACGAACCACGCCTGGAGCTCGTCCTCGTCCGCGAGCCCCAGCTCCTTGATGCGCGCCTGCGCGGCCGGCGAGCGCCGCCACTGGTCCTTGGGGCACTCGTCGCCGCCGATGTGGACGAAGGGTGACGGGAAGAGTTCCAGGACCTCCTCGAACACCCCCTCGTAGAACCGCAGGGTGGTGTCGGTGGGGGCGAGTACGTTGGGGTTGATTCCCCAGTCGTCCCAGACCGTGAGGGAGGTCGTGTCGATGACGTCGGAGTTGCCCAGTTCCGGGTACGCGGCGATGGCCGCCTGGCTGTGCCCGGGGACATCGACCTCGGGCACGACGGTGATGTGCCGCTCGGCTGCGTACGCGACGATCTCGCGGATGTCGTCCCGCGTGTAGAAACCGCCGTGCGGCTTCTCCTCCCACAGCGGCGAGGCCCGGTGGCCGAATCTGGTGCGCGCCCGCCAGGCACCGACCTCGGTGAGCCTCGGGTAGCGCTTGATCTCCAGCCGCCAGCCCTGGTCGTCGGTGAGGTGGAGGTGGAGGACGTTGAGCTTGTGGGCGGCCATCAGGTCCAGGTAGCGCAGGACGCCGTCCTTGGGCATGAAGTGCCGGGCCACGTCGAGCAGGAGGCCGCGCCAGCGGAAGCGGGGGGCGTCGTGGATCGTCACCGCGGGCACCTCCCACTGACGCTTCCCGGTCACCGGGGCACGGCGGAAGGCCTCCGGCCCGAGCATCTGGCGGAAGGTCTGGGCGCCCCAGAACAGGCCGGCCTCGCTCGCGCCGTCGATGACGACGTCGTGGCCGTCGGCGGTGAAGCGGTACGCCTCAGGGCTGCCCAGTTCCTCTTCGAGCCCGGGGACGATGCGCAACAGCACCCGGTTCCCGTGGTCGCCGGCCGGTGACAGCGGAAGCCCGGTCGCGGCGCCGACGGCCGCCCGCAGCCACCGCGCGACGCGCTCGGCGCCGGGGCCCGTCGTCTCGATCCGGGTGCCCTCGTCGACGACGTGTCCCGTGCAGCCGCCGATCGAGGGGGACATCCGGGTGGGGGCGGGGACCAGGTGCACGTCGAGCCCCGGGGGGAGGGAGTACGGAAACTCAGGCATGCCGCCAGTCTTCACCGCCCGGCCCGGCCCGAGGGTGGATTCACCGCACTTCGGAAACGCACTCCCGATCCACCGGCAGCAGGCACAAAGGCTCCCGGGACGCTCCGGACACGCGTCCCGGGAACCCAGCGGTCGTCAGGCAGCCGAGCGGTCGGCTACTTGTCGTCGCCCTTGCCCTCGCCGCCGCTGCCCATGGAGTCGTAGATCTCCTTGCACATCGGGCAGACGGGGTACTTCTTCGGGTCGCGTCCCGGGACCCACACCTTGCCGCACAGCGCCACGACGGGAGTGCCGTCCAGGGCGCTCGCCATGATCTTGTCCTTCTGGACGTAGTGGGCGAAGCGCTCGTGGTCGCCGTCGCCGTGCGACACCTGCGGCGTCGGCTCTACGAGGGTCCCCGTACCGGTACCGCGCTCGGGCTCAAGAGTGCTCATAGGGCCAAGCGTACTGAAGCCCGCACGTATCAGTTGAGCGTAGGGTCGTCCGGGTACGTCGCCACCATCGCCAGCTCGCTGCGCTGGCGTCGCAGCACGTCGCGCCAGAGTTTCTCCGGGGCCGGGGACGACACGTCGCCGGGTTCGGACTCGACGACGTACCACGCCCCGTCCACCAGCTCGTCCTCCAGCTGGCCCGGCCCCCAGCCGGCGTATCCGGCGAAGATGCGCAGGGAGCCGAGCGCCTTGGCGAGCAGTTCCGGGGGGGCCTCGAGGTCGACCAGGCCGATCGCGCCGTGCACCCGCCGCCAGCCGAGCGGGGCGTGGTCCGGGGACGCGCCGCCGGGGATCACCGCGACACCGAGCGCCGAGTCCAGCGACACGGGTCCACCCTGGAAGACGACACCGGGCTCGCCCGCGAGGTCCGCCCAGCCCTCCAGGATGTCCCCCACGTCAACGGGCGTGGGGCGGTTGAGGACCACGCCGAGCGAGCCCTCCTCGTCGTGGTCGAGGAGCAGCACCACAGCGCGGTCGAAGTTCGGGTCCGCCAGGGCGGGGGTGGCCACGAGCAGCCGCCCTGTGAGCGAGGACACCTCGGTCATGGCAGACATGATCCCGCATCTTGCCTTCGGATGGGGAGGCAACGGGGGTAGGTGGGTGAATGCAGCTCAGGGCTCATGGGTGCGCTGCGGGCGCACGGACGCCCCGGTAACCCCTCGCGTCCATCTCCGCACCGTTCGTGTTGTGGCAAAGCTATGACCTTCCTTGAGGCCACTTGGGCTTACTGAAGGGGGGTACGCGGCCATTACGCTTACGTCTTCGGCCCCTGCCCCACTCCACGGAACGCGAGATTCATGACCGTCAACGACGATGTCCTCCTTGTCCACGGCGGCACCCCGCTCGAGGGCGAGATCCGTGTCCGCGGTGCGAAGAACCTCGTACCGAAGGCCATGGTCGCCGCCCTTCTGGGCAGTGCCCCGAGCAGACTGCGCAACGTGCCCGACATCCGCGACGTGCGCGTCGTCCGGGGGCTGCTTCAGCTGCACGGGGTGACGGTCCGTCCGGGCGAGGAGCCGGGTGAGCTGGTGCTCGACCCGACGCACGTCGAGAGCGCGAACGTCGCGGACATCGATGCCCACGCGGGCTCGTCGCGCATCCCGATCCTCTTCTGCGGTCCGCTGCTGCACCGGCTGGGCCACGCGTTCATCCCCGGTCTCGGCGGCTGCGACATCGGTGGCCGGCCGATCGACTTCCACTTCGACGTGCTGCGGCAGTTCGGCGCGGTCATCGAGAAGCGGGCGGACGGCCAGTACCTGGAGGCGCCCAAGGGGCTGCGCGGCACGAAGATCCGGCTGCCGTACCCGTCCGTCGGCGCGACCGAGCAGGTGCTGCTGACGGCGGTGCTCGCCGAGGGTGTCACCGAGCTGTCCAACGCGGCGGTGGAGCCGGAGATCGAGGACCTGATCTGCGTGCTGCAGAAGATGGGCGCGATCATCGCGATGGACACCGACCGCACGATCCGCATCACCGGTGTGGACAAGCTCGGCGGCTACACCCACCGCGCCCTCCCGGACCGTCTGGAGGCCGCGTCCTGGGCGTCGGCGGCGCTCGCGACCAACGGCAACATCTACGTCCGGGGCGCGCAGCAGCGGTCGATGATGACGTTCCTGAACACCTACCGCAAGGTGGGCGGCGCGTTCGAGATCGACGACGAGGGCATCCGGTTCTGGCACCCCGGCGGACAGCTGAAGTCGATCGCGCTGGAGACGGACGTGCACCCCGGCTTCCAGACGGACTGGCAGCAGCCGCTGGTCGTGGCCCTGACCCAGGCGACGGGCCTGTCGATCATCCACGAGACGGTGTACGAGTCCCGGCTCGGCTTCACCTCCGCGCTGAACCAGATGGGAGCGCACATCCAGCTCTACCGCGAGTGCCTCGGCGGCTCCGACTGCCGCTTCGGGCAGCGCAACTTCCTCCACTCCGCGGTGGTTTCGGGCCCGACGAAGCTGCAGGGCTCGGACCTGGTCATCCCCGACCTGCGCGGCGGCTTCTCCTACCTGATCGCGGCCCTGGCGGCCGAGGGCACGTCCCGGGTCCACGGCATCGACCTGATCAACCGCGGCTACGAGAACTTCATGGAGAAGCTGATGGAGCTGGGTGCGAAGGTCGAACTGCCCGGCAACGCACTCGGCTGACGGCCACCGGCGGCTGGGGGTCCGGGGGTCGTCCCCCGGATCGGCACAGCATGGAGAAGCTGATGGAGCTGGGTGCGAAGGTCGAACTGCCCGGCAACGCACTCGGCTGACGGCCACCGGCGGCTGGGGGTCCGGGGGTCGTCCC
>NZ_JBFBBS010000003.1:264853-331637 GCF_040682835.1 Streptomyces sp. NPDC051104
CCCGGATCGGCACAGCATGGAGAAGCTGATGGAGCTGGGTGCGAAGGTCGAACTGCCCGGCAACGCACTCGGCTGACCTCCCGCGGAGCGTCGCCCATGCGAAGGGGCGGTCACCCTGATCCGGGTGACCGCCCCTTTTGGCCTTGCTGGGCCCGTACGCCGTCGCGAGGAGCTTGCCGGGCTCGTCACTCGCCGTCCCGTGGCGGTACGGCCTCATCGCGCCGTCCCTGCGACGGGCGCGGCCTCGTCTCGCCGTCCTACGGCAGGTAGGGCCTCGTCACGCCGCCTGTGGCGGTCAGGCTTCGTCACACCGTCCTGCGGCGGTGCGGCGGCCTTGCTGCGCCGTCCCGTGGCGTCACGGCGTCGTACGCCGTCCGTGGCGCACGAACGGCAAGATCACTTGCCCTTGGCGGCATCCTTGAGCTTGGAGCCCGCGGAGACCTTCACGCTGTAGCCGGCCGGGATCTGGATGGGGTCGCCGGTCTGCGGGTTGCGCGCGGTGCGAGCGGCACGGTGGGTGCGCTCGAACGTGAGGAAACCAGGGATGGTGACCTTCTCGTCGCCCTTGGCGACGACCTCGCCGACGGTCTCGGCGAACGCGGCCAGCACGGCGTCGGCGTCCTTGCGGGTCACCTCGGCGCGGTCGGCCAGCGCGGCCACCAGCTCACTGCGGTTCATGTTGTTACTCCCGTGTTCTTCTTGCCGTTGAGGCGTGCCACGCGGCGGAGCCGCATGTTGGGCACGGCCAAGCCGATGCTGCCAGGGTCCTCGGTGAGTCCCCGGACCCGGGTCCGTCGTCAGACCCTCGCGCCCGAAGACGCATCCTGCCCCCACCTGCGGCGGGAAAGCCAATCCGGCACCCGTAGGAGTCGTGAGAACACCCTTGGGAGTCACACGAAGGGCGCCACCGCCGTGCCGCGGTGACGTTCCGTCCGCTTTCCGCGACAGATCGCAGGTTCTGGGGGGTCCGAGCCCGGCCGCCACCATAGAGGTCGGCCGGGCACCCGGGGTTCCACGACGCGCCGGTCGGCCACCACCGTGGCGATGGTCACAGCAGCGGCACAGAGCCCTTACTCGTCCGCCGTCGCCGAAGCGCCCGCCGCCTTCGCGGCCACCCGCACCGCTCCGGCGACCGCGCCCGCGACCTTGTCGTTGAAGACGCTCGGAATGATGTAGTTCGGGTTCAGCTCGCCCTCGGTCACCACGTCCGCGAGGGCCTGCGCGGCCGCCAGCATCATCTCCGTGTTGACCGTGCGGGACTGGGCGTCCAGCAGACCGCGGAAGACGCCCGGGAACACCAGCACGTTGTTGATCTGGTTCGGGAAGTCGGAGCGCCCGGTGGCCACAACAGCCGCCGTCTGACGGGCGATTGCGGGGTCGACCTCGGGGTCCGGATTCGCGAGCGCGAACACGATCGCACCGTCCGCCATGGCCGCCACGTCGTTGCCGTCGAGCACGTTCGGCGCCGAGACACCGATGAAGACGTCGGCGTCCTGCACCGCTTCCTTCAGCGTGCCGGTCAGGCCCTCCTGGTTGGTGTTGTCGGCGATCCAGCGCAGCGCCGAGTCCGGCGCGGCGTCCACGAGGTCCTCGCGGCCGGCGTACACGACACCGTGGATGTCGGCCACCACCGCGTTCTTCACGCCCGCCGCGAGCAGCAGTTTGAGGATCGCCGTACCGGCCGCGCCGGCGCCCGACATCACGACGCGGACGTTCTCGACCTCCTTGCCCACCACGCGAAGTGCGTTGGTGAGGGCGGCCAGCACCACGATCGCCGTGCCGTGCTGGTCGTCGTGGAAGACGGGGATGTCGAGCGCTTCGCGCAGCCGTGCCTCGATCTCGAAGCAGCGCGGCGCGGAGATGTCCTCGAGGTTGATGCCGGCGAACCCGGGGGCGATCGCCTTGACGATCTCGACGATCGCGTCGGTGTCCTGGGTGTCGAGGCAGATCGGCCAGGCGTCGATGCCGGCGAACCGCTTGAAGAGGGCCGCCTTGCCCTCCATGACGGGCAGCGCGGCCTTCGGGCCGATGTTGCCGAGGCCGAGCACGGCGGAGCCGTCCGTCACGACCGCGACGGAGTTGCGCTTGATGGTGAGGCGGCGGGCGTCCTCGGGGTTCTCGGCGATCGCCATGCACACGCGCGCCACACCCGGCGTGTAGACCATGGACAGGTCGTCACGGTTGCGGATGGGGTGCTTCGACGCCATCTCGATCTTGCCGCCGAGGTGCATGAGGAACGTACGGTCCGAGACCTTGCCCAGCGTGACGCCCTCGATGCCGCGCAGCTTCTCGACGATCTCCTGCGCGTGCGCGGTGGAGGTGGCGGCGATGGTGACGTCGATGCGGAGCTTCTGGTGGCCGGACGCGGTGACGTCGAGGCCGGTCACCGAGCCTCCGGAGGACTCCACGGCGGTGGTGAGCTGCGAGACGGCGGTTCCGCTCGCGGGCACCTCCAACCGGACCGTCATCGAGTAGGAGACGCTGGGCGCCGTTGCCATGGCCGACTTCCTCTGCTTTCACCGTGTCGCGGATATGCCGTCCGATCGTCGCACCTACCGGAGAGTACGCGGTAGTCGCCCCGGATTTGCGAACGTTTTGTTCGTCGGCGCGGGTTACGTTCGGAAAGAGACTTCCACGATACGAGAGGCAAGGGGACGGTCGCAGAGGCACGCCGTACAACGAGAGAGGTCCGCGTCACACAAGGACGCGGACCTCTCCACAAGTCAGTGACACCGACCCGCCATGCTCGCCTCGCGGCAAGTGGTCGCTCGTAGCGACTAAGGTTGGGCCCGGGGGCTTGGATCGGGCCGGTGTCACATCCAGGCTAACAAACGGATCCCGTAAGGCCATTCCCGTACCCAGAGTTCATCTTGCGTACAGGGCGGCCCCGCCCCGGGCCTCAGTCCCGCAGCAGGTCCGGCACCCCGGCCGCGTCCGGCTCGTCCCGCTGTCCCGAGACCACCGCCAGCTGCTGCGTCGCCCGGGTGAGCGCCACGTACAGCACGCGCAGCCCCGCGGGGCTCTCGTCGGCGATCTCCGCGGGCGAGACGACGACCGTCGCGTCGTACTCCAGACCCTTGGCCTCAAGGCTGCCGAGGGCCACCACCCGGTCGCCGAGGCCGTCCAGCCAGCGGGCCGCCTCCTCGCGCCGGTTCATGGCGACGACGACGCCGACCGTGCCGTCGACGAGGTCGAGGAGCCGGGCGGCCTCCTCGCGGACGGTGCGCGCCATCGAATCCCGTATCACCGTGAAGCGCGGCTGGACGCCGGTCGAGCGGACGGCCGTGGGGGCGGTGGAGCCCGGCATGGCGAGCGTGAGGACCTTCGACGCCAGGTCGGCGATCTCGGCGGGGTTGCGGTAGTTGACCGTGAGCGTGAAGCGGCGGCGCGGGCGGGTGCCCAGGGCCTCGTCGCGGGCCTCGGCCGCCTCGTCCGGGTCGGACCAGGACGACTGGGCCGGGTCGCCGACGACGGTCCAGGTCGCGTGCCGGCCGCGGCGCCCGACCATCCGCCACTGCATCGGCGTGAGGTCCTGCGCCTCGTCGACGATCACGTGCGCGTACTCGGTGCGCTCCTGCGCCAGCCGCTCGGCGCGCTCGCGCTGCGACTCCTCGCGCACGGGCATCAGCTCCTCGAGCCCGGTCAGCTGGTCGAGCGGGTCCAGCTCGCGCCTCTTCCTCGGGCGGGCCGGCAGGCCGAGGACGGCCTGGAGCTCGTCGAGCAGGGCGATGTCGTGCACGGAGTACCCGTCCCGCTTCAGCGAGCGCGCGACCCTGCGCACCTCACCGGGGGTGAGGACCCGCCGCCCCCAGCGGCCGAGCCGCTTCTCGTCGGCCATCGCCGCAACGACCGACCGGGGGGTCAGCTCGGGCCACCAGGCGTCCAGGAACGCGATGAAGGAGTCCTCCGAGGTGATGTCCTCGTCGAAGGAGGACCGCAGCTCGGCGGCCAGCTCGGGGTCGGCGTGCCGGTTCGCCGCGCCGGACTGCGCCCACAGGGCGTCCAGGAGCAGCCTGCGGGCGCGCGGACGCAGCAGGTTGACGGGCGCCGTACCGGTGAGGGCGGTGTGCCGGATCCGCTCCAGTTGCTCCGCCTCCAGCTCCAGGCGGCGGCCGAAGGCGACGACCCGCAGCCGCTCCGGTGCGCCGCTCAGCTCCAGGGCGCCGCGGGCCGCCTTCCGCAGCACCTTGAGCATGCGGGAGGAGCCCTTGGCGCGGGCCACGGACGGGGAGTCGTAGAGCGTGGCCTCGACGCCGTCGACGAGCGAGCCGATGGCGCGGATGGCGACCTGGCCCTCCTCGCCGAGCGACGGCAGGACGCCCTCGGTGTAGGCGACGAGCAGTGGGGTGGGCGAGACGATCAGGATGCCGCCCGCGTACCGGCGCCGGTCCTGGTACAGCAGGTACGCGGCCCGGTGCAGGGCGACGGCGGTCTTGCCTGTGCCGGGGCCGCCCTCGACGTAGGTCACGGAGGCGGCGGGGGCGCGGATGACAAGATCCTGCTCTGCCTGGATGGAGGCCACGATGTCCCGCATGGTGTGGGTGCGGGCCTGGCCGAGGGCGGCCATCAGGGCGCCGTCGCCGATCACGGGCAGCTCGTGGCCGTCCAGGGTCGCCTTCAGCTCGGGGCGCATCAGGTCGTCCTCGACGCCGAGCACCCTGCGCCCCTTGGAGCGGATGACCCGGCGGCGCACGACCCGCCCGGGGTCGACCGGGGTGGAGCGGTAGAAGGGGGCGGCGGCCGGTGCCCGCCAGTCGATGACCAGCGGCGCGTAGTCCTGGTCGAGGACGCCGATGCGGCCGATGTGCAGGGTCTCGGCGATGTCGGCGGTGTTGTCGGGGCGCACCGCGCCTTCGGCGGGCTCGACGGCCGTGTACGCGCCGTCGGGTCCCTTCTTGCCGTCCTTGCCGAGCAGCAGGTCGATCCGGCCGAAGAGAAAGTCCTCGAACTCGTTGTTGAGCCGGTTGAGGTGGACGCCGGCCCGGAACACCTGGGCGTCGCGCTCGGCGAGCGCGCCGGGCGTGCCGACCTGGCCGCGCTGGGCGGCGTCGTTCATCAGGAACTCCGCCTCGTGGATCTTCTCCTCTAGGCGCCGGTACACCCGGTCCAGGTGTTCCTGTTCGACGCTGATCTCCCGGTCACGGAGCGAGTCGTGCGCGGACTTGCCGACCGGGCCGAGCGCGGTTTCCTGTTGAACCTGAGCGGCCACCGGGCCCCCTTCTGACGTGCTGAGCAGCCGTCCACCGTACGCGAAGGGGGACCGGGGAGGCTACGGCCCGCCCCGAACCACGCACACGTCGACCCGCGGCATGACTCGGACGCACGCCGCGGGAAGCGCTCAGGCCGGCGGGGGACGCCTACGCCTTCACCTCCACCAGCTTCTTCCCGTCGAACGTCATGAGCTCGAAGTGGTCGATCTGGTTCGGTGTGAAGGCGGCGGCGCCGCTCACGTAGAGCGGGTTCTTCGACTGCTCCGTCTTGCCGTCGGGGATGCCGTAGCCCCACTTCGGGATGGACCAGGAGGCCAGTGTCTCGCGCTCGCCGTTCTTGCCGACGGCGACCCAGGAGCACTTGAGCGGGCCCTTGACGCCCTTCACCTCGATGGCGCCGCTGGTGCCCCAGTCCTTGGCCTGCATCGCGATCGTGGCACTGACCCCGGTGGTCGGGTCGGTCGCCGAGACCTTGTCGGTCATGGACTGGAAGGCGGCCTTGGCGGGCGAGACCGCCGCCACCGTGTGTCCGGCGTTGCTGTCGTCGCCGCCGTTCACCGCCATCACGGCGACCGGGCCGCCGATGATCAGCGCGGCGGCGGCCGCGACGAGGTAGAAGCCGCGCCGCCTCTTCTGGGCGCGCCGCTCGGAGACCTCGTCGACCAGCCGTTCGACGAGCCGTGGGCTGGGTTTCGCGGACAGGGATTCGCCGATGGCCGGGGTGCCCTGGCTGCCCGGCATGTCGGCGAGCGCGGCCAGCATCGGTTCCATGCCGGCCAGGTCGTCGAGCTGCTGGGCGCACCAGTCGCAGGTGGCGAGGTGCGCCTCGAAGGCGGTCGCCTCCGCGTCGTCCAGGATGCCGAGGGCGTAGGCGCCGACGGTTTCGTGGATGTCGCCCTGCCCCTGGGGACCGCCTCTCACGGCCCCGGGGCCACCATTGCCGAATCCCCCGTACAGGTTGCTCATGCCGTCACCCCCCGCTCCTCCAGTGCCAGCTTCATCGACCGCAGGGCGTAGAACACCCTGGAGCGCACCGTTCCGCTGGGGATGCCGAGCGTTTCGGCCGCCTCGTTGACCGTACGCCCTTTGAAGTACGTTTCGACCAGGACCTCCCTGTGGGCAGGGGTCAGGTCTTCCAGCGCGTCCGACAGTGTCATCAGCCACAACGCCTTGTCGATCTCGTCCTCCGCGGGGATGACCTCCAGCGGCGACGGGTCGACCTCCTGCGGCCGGGCCTGCCGGCTGCGGTGGCCGTCGATGACGATGCGCCGGGCGACCGTCACCAGCCAGGGGCGTACCGAACCGGTCGCTCGGTTGAGCTGGCCGGCGTTCTTCCAGGCACGGATGAGCGTCTCCTGCACGACGTCCTCGGCGCGCTGCCGGTCGCCCGCGACCAGGCGCAGCACATAGGCGAGCAGGGGTCCCGCATGTTCTCGATACAGGGCACGCATCAGCTCCTCGTCCGGCTCGGTCGAGGACGCCGAGGACGAGGTCATGCGATGTCGGGCCCTGGGCCGCTTTCGTTCATCAGCCACGGCGGAATCCTTGCGCACGCCTACCTCCGGTGTCCGGGGGTTCCCCCAGTCGGTCGCTCACATCCGGGTACGCGCGAAGGGGCTGTTGCGTTCAAAGCGACATCACAAATTTCTTGGAGAAGGTGTGGAAGCCCTTGTTCCCGGGCACCCATTTCTCCCCCAAGGGGACATACGACCGCCGGAGCAGAGAGACCCAGTTCACACCGGCAGGCGCTTCACTCCCGGACCCGTCAAGATCGCCGTGTGAAAACTTGGCTGGACTTCGGTGGAGGAATTGTCGAGATCAGGGTGCGCACTGCCCGATTTAAGCCCAATTTTTCGGTAACTCTCCTTTTTCTGCGAGCTATACGGATGGTCTCCCTTCCCGTCGTTCACCTCGGCTTCCTTTCCTTCCAGAGTGTTCATGGTGTTCAGGGCGTTCAGGGCGTTCAGCCTGTTGCCAGCAACCCCGGGGCTTCAGCCCCGGGGGAATCGCATCCTGGGGCTCGCGCCGCGCAGCGCCGCGGGTTCGCTGCGTCCGTCTGGCCGCGAAGCGGCTGGGGTGTCGTGTCCGGCGGTGCCGGTGAGAGCCGGGCCTCAGGCGCCGGGTTCACTCGGAGGGGTGACAGTTGGGGAACGTGCGGCGGTTGAGCGTACGCCGGACGTGGCGTTCACCGCCTCCCCGCAGCAGCTGGCCACCCTCGCCCTGTACCGCAGGGACGAGTCCGGCCTGGTGGGCCGGGACGGCACGTGGTTCCTGCCGGCCACCTGCGAGGTTCCCGAAGCCGTACAGAAGGGCCAGAGACATCAACCACAAGATCGCGAAGCATGTGGTGGCCGAGGCGGAACGCACCGGTCGCGGGATCGCCCTGGAGGATCTGACGGGCATCCGCGAGCGGGAACGGCTTGCAAAGCCCCAACGGGCCACCCACTCCAGCTGGGCCTTCGCCCAGCTGGGGTCGTTCATCGCGTACAAGGCCCGCCGGGCGGGGGGTGCCGGTGGTGTACGTCGATCCGGCGTACACCTCCCGCACCTGCGCGAGTGCGGCCAAACCGACAGGGCGAACCGGGTCTCGCCGGCCCGGTTCGCGTGCCGGTCCTGCGGATTCGTTGATCACGCGGACCGGAACGGCTCCCGCAACATCCGCGCACGCGCGTGGGAGTCGTGGCGACGCGGGGCCCAGTCAACGGCCCCCGCCCCACTCCTCGAACCCACGGGTGGGGCCGGACGCAAACGGCACGTCACCGCCAGTGACGCCCGCTGTGCAAGCCCTGTCACATCAGCGACGGGTAGTTGACAACGTCCAGTGGTCACGCTCGGGGAGCTCGACCCACAGAGGGCGGCACCCGGACCGCCCCCGTACGCCCACCATGGCAGACGGGACTGACAACGCCCGGCCGCCACCTCACCGCGCCCCTGCCCGCCAGGTGAGAGCAACGTTCCCTTCCGGTCACCCGGTGCCACAGGGCGGAAACGCCTCCTCCCTACCTTCGGGACTCATCACCGCGTACGACACCCGGGCACCGCAGAACCGTGGAGGCGTCATGACAGCCCCGAGCACAGCCCCCGCCGCCGGCAGGGGAGGCCGCTGGATCCAGCAGTGGGATCCCGAGGACGAGACGTTCTGGAACGAGACCGGGGAGAAGATCGCCCGGCGCAACCTGCTGTTCTCCGTCTTCTCCGAGCACATCGGGTTCTCGATCTGGACCATGTGGTCCGTGCTCGTGCTCTTCATGGGCCCGCAGTACGGGTTGACCCCCGCCGACAAGTTCATGCTGACGTCCATGGTCACGCTCGTCGGCGCCGTCGTCCGCGTGCCCTACACCTTCGCGGTCGCCGTCTTCGGCGGGCGCAACTGGACGATCATCTCCGCGAGCCTGCTGCTCATCCCGACGATCGCCGCCTTCGCCGTGATGAAGCCGGGCACCTCCTTCTCCACCTTCCTGGTCGTCGGGCTGCTCGCCGGCATCGGCGGCGGCAACTTCGCGTCCTCGATGACCAACATCAACGCCTTCTTCCCGCTGCGGAAGAAGGGGTGGGCCCTCGGCCTCAACGCGGGCGGCGGCAACATCGGCGTGCCGGTCATCCAGCTCGTCGCCCTCGCGATCATCGGCGCGAGCGGCGGGCCGCGCGTGCTGCTCGGGATCTACATCCCGTTGATCGTCGTCGCCGCCGTGCTCGCCGCCCTCTTCATGGACAACCTCGCCTCCGTGAAGAACGACACCGGCGCCGCCCGGGACGCCGCGAAGGACGCCCACACCTGGATCATGTCCTTCCTCTACATCGGCACCTTCGGCTCGTTCATCGGCTACAGCTTCGCCTTCGGGCAGGTGCTGACCAACCAGTTCGGGCGCACCCCGCTGCAGGCGGCGTACGTCACCTTCATCGGCCCGCTGCTCGGTTCGCTGATCCGGCCCGTGGGCGGCTGGCTCGCCGACCGCTACGGCGGCTCGAAGATCACGCTGTGGAACTTCGTCGCCATGGGCGCGGCCACCGCCGTCCTGGTCTTCGCGAGCATGCAGAGGTCGCTGCCGCTGTTCACCGTCGCGTTCGTCGTGCTCTTCGTGCTCAGCGGGCTCGGCAACGGGTCGACGTACAAGATGATCCCCGGCATCTTCCAGGCCAAGGCCGTCGCGAAGGGGCTCGAGGGTGAGGAGGCCGCCGCGTACGGCCGGCGGCTGTCCGGCGCCTCCATGGGTCTCATCGGCGCCGTGGGCGCGCTCGGCGGCGTCGGCATCAACCTCGCCTTCCGGCAGTCCTTCCTCTCCTACGGCTCCGGCACCGGCGCCTTCGTCGCCTTCCTCGCCTTCTACGCCGCGGCCTTCGTGGTCACCTGGGCCGTATACCTTCGCCGCCCGGCCGCGCAACCTCAGGCCAATGCTTCCACCTCCGAGGCGAAGCAGCAGCTCAGTTACGCCGAGGTGTGACGTAACACCAGCGACATGAAGCCGAACCGAGCCTGTCACGAGCCGTTGACAGGCTCGGTCGGCATGTAGGTAGGACGCGTACGACCGGTGGTCACGACCACGTGACCACCGGTATGCCGACTCGACTGCGGGACGAGAGCCATGTACGACAACCAGCAGCGACCAGAACACGGGCCCCTCGAGGGGTTCACCGTGGGCGTGACGGCCGCGCGACGGGCCGACGAGCTGGGGGCCCTGCTCCAGCGGCGCGGCGCGTCCGTGCTGCACGCGCCGGCCCTGCGTATCGTGCCGCTCGCCGACGACGGGGAACTGCTCGCCGCCACCAAGGAGTTGATCGACCAGGCGCCGGACACCGCGGTCGCCACCACCGCGATCGGCTTCCGCGGCTGGATCGAGGCCGCCGACGGCTGGGGGCTCGGCGAGGATCTGCTCGCCCGGCTGCGCGGGGTGCGGCTGCTCGCGCGCGGCCCGAAGGTCAAGGGCGCCATACGGGCGGCCGGGCTGACCGAGGAGTGGTCGCCGAGCTCGGAGTCCATGGCCGAGGTGCTCGACCGGCTGCTCGAGGAAGGCGTCGACGGCCTCCGTATCGCCGTCCAGCTGCACGGCGAGCCGCTGCCGGGCTTCGTGGAGGCGCTGCGGGAGGGGGGCGCCGAGGTGGTGGGGGTGCCGGTGTACCGGTGGATGCCGCCGGAGGACCTCGGGCCGGTGGACCGGCTCCTCGACGCGACCGTCGGCCGGGGCATGGACGCGCTCACCTTCACCAGCGCGCCCGCCGCCGCGTCACTGCTCTCCCGGGCCGAGGAGCGCGGGCTTCTGCCGGAGCTGCTCGCCGCTCTGAACCACGACGTGCTGCCCGCCTGCGTCGGCCCCGTCACCGCGCTGCCGCTCCAGGCCCGCGGCATCGACACGGTCCAGCCCGAACGCTTCCGGCTCGGCCCGCTCGTCCAGCTCCTGTGCCGGGAACTGCCCGCCCGGGCCCGTACGCTGCCCATCGCCGGCCACCGGGTGGAGATCCGCGGGCACGCGGTGATGGTGGACGGCGCCCTGCGGCCCGTACCGCCGGCGGGGATGTCCCTGCTGCGCGCCCTGTCCCGGCGGCCGGGCTGGGTGGTCGCCCGCTCCGACCTGCTGCGCGCGCTCCCGGGCGCCGGGCGCGACGAGCATGCCGTGGAGACGGCGATGGCCCGGCTGCGGACGGCCCTCGGGGCGCCCAAGCTGATCCAGACGGTGGTCAAGCGCGGCTACCGGCTCGCGCTCGACCCGGCGGCGGATTCCAAGTACGCGGACGTGTGAGCCGCCCTCCCTGGAGCAGCGCCCGGGCGAGGCAGCGCTCCCTGGGGAGCGCCCGGGCGAGGCCGGCCAGGGCGAGGGACGGCGGAAGGCCCGTACGACCTGCCGGGGAGCGCGAGTGACGTCGCCGGGACGTGCGGGCGCGTCGGCAGGCGTCCACCGTGGAGTTCGGGGGCGTACGGGGCCTTCCCGGGGGCGTGTGCGGGCGGGCACTGTAGAGGGGGCGACCGCGGCGACTCCAAGGCGGTGACAGGCACATGGCATCCGGCACGGTCACGGCCACGGCCTCGTACGCGTTGCGGTTCGACTCCGGGCGGATCTGCCTGGACCTGCTGACGACGACGCATCCCGAGGAACGCCTCGACTCGGTGGACCGGTTGCGGGCGTGGATCACCGGGTCCGGGCTGGTGCCGCCGGGTACCCCGCTGACCGGGGTGGACGCGGGCTGGCTGCGGGCGTTCCTTGAACTACGTGAGCAGATCGGCCAGTTGGTGGGCGGCGAACTGGACGGGCGTCCGGCGGACGGGGCGCTGATCCGGGTCAACGCCGCGGCCCGGGGCGCACCGCCCGCGCCGTGCGCGGTCCGTACGGAGGACGGCGCGCTCGTACGACGACTGCGCGCACTGCCCAGCTGCGAGGACCTGCTGGCGGCGGTGGCCCGCGAGACCATCGAGCTGCTGACCGATCCGAAGGCCAGGGCGAGCCTGCGCCGGTGCGAGGGGGACAACTGCCCGATCGTGTACCTGGACATGTCCCGGGGCCGACGCCGCCGCTGGTGCTCGAGCGAGGTGTGCGGCAACCGGGAGCGGGTGGCCCGCCACCGCCGACGGGCGGCGCTGGCGCGGGCGTAGACCCACCGAAACGCCGTCCGGCTGCCCGGTGCGGATCAGCCCGTGTGGATCAGCCGGTGCGGAACAGCCCGTGCGGAACAGCCCGTGCGGAACAGCCGCGGATCAGATGGAGTCCTCCCGCTCGGCCTGGGCCACGGGGGGCGCGGTGGTCGCGCGAGGGATCAGATGGGTGGGCAGGACGACGTGGCGCGTGCGGTCGGCCTCGGGGTCGTCGATCAGCTTCAGGGCGAGTTCCCCGGCCACCCGGCCCATGTCCGTGGGTGACTGGGCGACCGTGGACAGATCGAACCACTCGGCGACCTGGTGGTCGTCGAAGCCGATGACGGACATCCGCTCGGGCACCTGGATCCGCGCCGCACGCAGGGTGTGGATGACGGCGACGGCCAGCTCGTCCTGCTCGGCGAAGACCGCGGTGGGCGGCTCCCGCAGGCTCAGCAGCGCGCCTATCCCCGCGGCGAGACCCCGCTTGTCCTCGACCGACATGGTGACCACCAGCTCGTCGTCCAGAGGGATGCCGGCCTCGGTGAGCGCCTGCCGGTAGCCGAGCAGCCGTTCGCGCGAGCTGAAGGTGAAGTCGGTGGCGCCCACCGTCGGCACGAAGGCGATCCTGCGGTGCCCGAGGTTGAGCAGGTGCCGGGTGGCCTTGCAGCCTCCGGCCACGTCGTCGACGTAGACGCTGGGGCGGCCCTTGGTGTGCTGGCTGACGTAGATGACCGGCATCCCGAGGTCGTCCAGCCGCGTCGTCTCCTCGTCGGTGAGGTCGAAGCCGAAGACGAGGAGCGCGTCGGCGTTCCGCCGGGCCGGGAGGTGCTCGAAGAACGAGATGCGTTCGGCCATGTCCGGGATGACGTAGACGTTCAGCTCCATGCCGGCCGCGCGCAGCAGCGGGCCCAGGCTGGACAGCGCCGACCCCATGAACCACGAGTTGAGCGTGGGCACGAGCACCGCGACGACACCGGTCTTCCCCGTGACCAGGCTCGCCGCCTGCCGCGAGACCGCGAAGTTCAGCTCGCGGGCCGCCTGTTCGACGCGCGCGCGGACGTCCGCCGAGACGGACGTCAGTCCGCGCAGGGTGCGGGAGACCGTGGACGCGGAGACGCCGGCCCGTTCGGCGACGTCGGCCATCGTGGGGTGCCGCTGAGCTGGTGACATGAGCGGAAGTTAGCACAGAAGCGGACGTTTGACAGCTGGCTCGTGAAAGCGCTGCCACACCTCCACGGTAGAGGTATATGCCCGTTCTGCGGGGGAAATAGCTGTGGTAACCACCTAAAACTGGCTGAACTATCGGCGACTTACGGATTGACTTCCCCTAACTGCGCTCCTAGCGTGCAAGCGTTGTCACAGCGGCACGCAAGATGCTTGCCCGTAGCCGACCTTGAGGGCCTCGACCTGCGCTTTTGAAGGAACACCGCGCCGTGACAGCACTGTCAGCCACGCCTTCGGTTTCGCACGACCAGGAGATGGACAGTGATGACCAGGACCACCAGAGCCCTTCAGTGTTCGGCGACGCTCGCCGCCGCCGGGCTGCTCCTCACCGCCTGCGGCTCGTCCGGGGGCAGCGGCGGCAGCTCCGGGCAGGACGCCCAGAGCATGTCGTTCAAGGGCCGGGGCCCCATCACGTACGTGGCCGGCAAGGACACCACCGGCACCATCCAGACGATCATCGACCGCTGGAACAAGCTGCACCCGAAGGAGAAGGTCACCTTCATCCAGCTGCCGACGGACGCGGACTCGCAGCGGCAGCAGATGATCCAGAACGCGGAGACGAAGTCCGACGCCTACACGGTGCTCTCCCTCGACGTCGTGTGGACGTCGGAGTTCGCCGCCCACCAGTGGATCGACCGCCTGCCCGACAACCGGTTCCCGCTGCAGAACATGCTGAAGCCGGTGGTGGAGACCGCGAAGTACCGAGGAGGTCTGTACGCGGTCCCGGGCAGCTCCGACGGCGGCCTGCTGTACTACCGCAGCGACCTGCTGAAGAAGGCCGGCATCACCAGCCCTCCGGCCACCTGGTCTCAGATGACGGCCGACTGCGCCAAGGTGAAGAAGCTGCCCGAGGCCAAGGACATGTCCTGCTACGCCGGGCAGTTCCAGAAGTACGAGGGCCTGACCGTGAATTTCTCCGAGGCCGTGAACTCCGCGGGCGGCGTGGTCACCGACGCGAACGGCAAGCCGGACGTCGACACCCCGCAGGCGAAGAAGGGCCTGGACTTCCTTGTCGACTCCTTCAAGGGCGGGACGATCCCCAAGGAGGCCATCACCTACCAGGAGGAGGACGGCCGTCAGGCGTTCCAGTCCGGCAAGCTGGTGTTCCTGCGCAACTGGCCGTACGTGTACGCGCTGGCCCACAAGAGCCCGATCGGGGGGAAGTTCGCGGTCGCGCCGCTGCCCGGCCTGAACGGGACCGGCTCCTCCAGCCTGGGCGGTCACAACCTGGCCCTGTCGTCCTTCGCCAGGAACAAGGCGACGGCCCTGGACTTCATGAAGTTCTTCAGCAGTGAGGAGAGTGCGAGCTACTTCCTGAAGAACGCCTCCCTCGCCCCGCCGTACACGAACCTGTACGACGACGCTTCGCTGGACAAGCAGTATCCGTACCTGCCCGTCCTCAAGCAGTCCATCCTGCATGCCGTGCCGCGCCCGCGGGTCGTGCAGTACGGGGACGTGACGTCGGCGATCGAGAAGGAGGCCTACGCCGCCCTGTCCGGCAGCAAGAGCAGCGCGCAGGCTCTGAAGGATCTGCAGGCGGACCTGCAGAAGCTGACGGCGCAGTGAGGACACGGGTCATGGCCGACACCAAGATCCCGTCCGGAACGGCCGGGCGGGAGCCCGGGGCGGTCGACCGCCCCGGGCGGCCCTCCGCGCTGCCGAACCTCCGGCGCACACGGGCCCGCGCGACCGCCGGTACGGGCCGGCTTGCGGCGCTGCTGGTCTCCCCCACGCTCCTCGTGCTGACGATCGTCGTGATCTATCCGACGCTCATGGCGCTCAACGAGTCGCTGTACGGGCCGAAGGGACTCGACCCCGAGACCGGCTTCATCAACAACACCGAGCCGTTCGTGGGCCTGAAGAACTACACCGACATCTTCACCCGGGCCGGAGACCGGTTCTGGAACGCCTTCTGGAACACCACCCTCTTCACCGTCGTCACGGTGCTGCTGGAGACGGTGATCGGTGTGGCCATGGCACTGATCATGCACAAGGCGTTCCGGGGCCGGGCCGTGGTGCGGGCGAGCATCCTCGTGCCCTGGGCGATTCCCACGGCCATCTCCGGCCTGCTGTGGCGGTGGATCTTCAACGCCGACGGAATCGCCAACGTCCTCGTCGGGCACCAGGTCCTGTGGACCGCCGACGGCTTCTCGGCCAAGATCGCGGTCATCATCGCCGACGTGTGGAAGACCGCCCCGTTCATCGGGCTGCTGGTCCTGGCCGGCCTGCAGGTGATCCCGAAAGAGGTCTACGAGGCGGCCCGGATCGACGGGGCTGCCGCCTGGGGCCGGTTCCGGCACATCACCCTGCCGCTGGTGAAGCCCGCGCTGATGGTGGCGGTGCTGTTCCGGTGCCTGGACGCGCTGCGGATGTTCGACCTGCCCTACATCCTCATCGGCGCGCAGAAGAACTCGGCGGAAACCCTGTCCATGCTCGCGCAGAACGAGGCGTCCAACGTCCGCTTCGGACCGGCCTCCGCCTACGCGGTGCTCCTCTTCCTCTACGTCTTCCTCATCGCGCTCGCCTTCGTCCGGCTGCTGGGCGCCGACCTCGTCGGCGACGGCGGCGTCAGTACCAGGCGCGAGCGCCGGTCCGGGCGCCGGGGCGCCGTGGCGCTGCGCCGTGCGGAGGTGACGGCATGACCCTCACAGCCACCTGGCGTCAGCGGCTGCCCTACGTGGGTGTCGCCGCGGTGGTCGCCTACTGCCTGGCCCCGTTCTACTGGATGATGGTCTCCAGCCTGCGGCGCGACGACGACATCTTCAGCACCTCACTGTTTCCCACACGCCTGTCGTTCGAGAACTACCGGGCGGTGTTCAACCCCTCCCAGGGGTTCTCACGCGCGCTGCTCAACAGCCTGATCGTCGCCGGCATCACCACGGCACTGGCGCTGCTGCTGGCCACGTTCACCGCGTACGCGATGGCCCGGCTGGACTTCCGCTTCAAGCGGCTGATCCTCACGCTGATCATCGCCACCTCCATGTTCCCGGTGGTGTCGATCGTGGTTCCGCTGCTGAAGCTGTTCACGGACATCGGCTGGATCAACACCTACCAGGCCATGATCGTGCCGAGCATGTCCTTCGCGCTGCCGCTGGCGGTGTGGAACCTGACCACGTTCTTCCGCCAGATGCCGGACGAGCTGGAACACGCCGCGATGGTCGACGGCTGCACCCGCGGCCAGGCGTTCCGCAAGGTCATCATCCCGCTCGCCGCGCCCGGCATCTTCACCACCGCGATCATCACCTTCATCGCCGCCTGGAACGAGTTCCTCATCGCCCTGTCGATGACCAACAAGCCCGGCATGCAGACCGCGACGGTGGCCATCTCGAAGTTCTCCGGAGCCACGACCTACCAGACGCCGTTCGGCAGCCAGATGGCGGCAGGCGTCATCGTCACGATCCCGCTGGTGATCATGGTGCTGCTCTTCCAGCGCCGTATCGTCGCCGGACTCACCGCAGGCGCGGCCAAGTAGGCACCGGCGCCGCGCCACCCCTTCCCGACGTCCAAGGAGTAACGCACTCGTATGTCCGGTACCGCACCGTGGTGGCGCAGCGCCGTCATCTACCAGATCTACATCCGCAGCTTCGCCGACGGAAACGGTGACGGCGTCGGCGACATCGCCGGCATCCGCTCCCGTCTGCCGTATCTGAAGTCGCTCGGGATCGACGCCATCTGGATCAACCCGTGGTACAAGTCGCCGATGGCGGACCACGGTTACGACGTGGCGGACTTCCGTGAGATCGACCCGCTGTTCGGCACGGTGGCCGAGGCGGAGGAGCTCATCGAGGAGGCACACCGGCACGGGATCCGCGTCATCCCCGACATCGTGCCCAACCACACCTCCGACCGGCACGCCTGGTTCCAGTCGGCCCTGGCGGCGGGGCCGGGCAGCCCCGAGCGGGAGCGCTACGTCTTCCGGCCCGGCCGCGGACCCGACGGCGCCGAGCCGCCCAACGACTGGGTCTCCTGCTTCGGCGGCCCCGCCTGGACGCGGCTGCCCGACGGGGAGTGGTACCTGCACCTGTTCGCCCCCGAGCAGCCCGACCTCAACTGGGAACACCCGGAGGTGAGGGCCGAGTTCGAGTCGATCCTGCGGTTCTGGTTCAGCCGGGGCGTGGACGGATTCCGTATCGATGTGGCGCACGGACTCGTCAAGCACCCCGAGCTGCCCGACCTGCCGCCCCGCACCGATCCGGCGGTGCTCGGACCGCTCTCCCGCCGCGACGAGGCGGAGGAGCGGATCCGGCAGCACGTCGACCACCCCCACTGGGACCGCGACGAGGTCCACGAGATCTACCGCGGGTGGCGCAAGGTGGCCGACGAGTTCCCCGGCGACCGGTCGTTCGTCGCCGAGGCCTGGGCGGACACCCCCGAGCGGCTCGCCGCCTACGTGCGCCGGGACGGCCTGCACACCGCGTTCAACTTCGACTTCCTGATGGCGAGCTGGGACGCGAAGGACCTGCGCGCGGTCATCGACGACTCGCTCACCATGCTCGCCGCGGTGGGCGCACCGGCCACCTGGGTGCTGTCCAACCACGACGTCATGCGCCACGTCAGCCGCTACGGCCGCAGGACCGTCAAGCGGTGGCTGGCCAACGAACGCTACGAGCCCGAAGGCCCCCTGGACCTCGAACTGGGCATCAGGCGCGCCCGGGCGGCCGCCCTGCTGATGCTCGCCCTGCCCGGCGGTGCCTACATCTACCAGGGCGAGGAGCTCGGCCTGCCGGAGGTCGAGGACCTGCCCGAGTCCGTCCTGCAGGACCCGATCTGGGAGCGCTCCGGGCACACGGACCGCGGCCGTGACGGCTGCCGGGTGCCGATCCCCTGGTCCGGGCCGACCGCGCCGTTCGGCTTCAGCTCCGAGGGGGCCTCGGCCGCGCCCTGGCTGCCGCAGCCCGCCGACTGGGGCGAGCGCAGCGTGGAGGCGCAGACCGGCGACGAGACGTCGATGCTGGAGCTCTACCGCCGCGCCCTGCGCGTGCGCCGCGAGCACCCGGCGCTCGGCGACGGCACTCTGGCATGGCTGGACGCTCCCGCCGGAGTCCTCGCCCTCCGCCGCGAACCCGGCTTCGTCTGCGTGGTCAACCTCTCGTCCGAGGCGTACCGGCTGCCCCACCACACCTCGGTCCTCCTGACGAGCGGCCCCGTCGAGGACGGCCTGCTGGCACCGGACCAGGCGGCCTGGCTGGCGGTGTAGCCGTCCATGAGAGACCAGGGCCGTCCGGTGCGTCCCCGCTCACCGGACGGCCCTGGTTCTGCCCGGGTCTCACACGGCCCCGGCCCGCCTGCGTCCCGCCGTCCCGTTCCGTCCCGCCCCGTTCGGCCACAGCCTCGGGCTCCGCTTGGCCGCCCTGTCCTCGATCCAGCCGAACGCCACGATCGCCAGGCCGATCAGCGGCCAGACCAGCACGAACATCCAGAGTGTGTACGTCGCGTCCAGCACCGCCACCGCGCTGTCGGCCTGCAGGAAGGGGAGCTTGTAGAGCTGGTCCAGGATCGGGACCGTCGCCATGATCAGCATGTTGTGCCACAGGTAGATGGTGACCGCGCGGTTGTTGGAGAGGATCACCAGCTTGTCCCAGCGGCGCAGCCGGCCCGGGAGTTCCTGCCAGGACGGGGAGTACTGGAGGAGGATGACGACGAACCCGAAGGACCAGGTCGCCTGGGCCAGCGGGATGTCGTTCAGGTCCCACCCGTCGGGGCCCTGGTGGCCCGACGCCCACCACAGGCCGAACGCCATCAGCAGGGCCGAGCAGGAGACGGCGACATAGCGGGGCACGCGGGCCAGGAGGCCCTCGTGATGGGCGAAGCCGAGGACCCAGCAGCCGCCGTAGACCGCGAAGTCCGTCACCGCGTTGCCCGTCTCGCCGGGGATCGGGACCAGGCCCGTGCCGACGACCGCCGTCAGGCCCAGCGGCGCCAACAGCGTCGGCCAGGGAGCCCGCCTGAACGCCCACAGGAGCAGCGGCGAGGCCACCACGAACCACAGGTACGCGCGCAGGTACCACAGCGGCCCCACCGCCTGCACCGCCCAGGTGTCCTCCAGCAGCCCCGACTTGGCGCCCAGGTGCCAGGGGAAGGGCGGGGCGCCGACCGGGATCACATAGTCGACCAGGCCGAGCAGGCCCCAGGTGCCGCCGTGGTCCCGGTCCTTCAGCGGATTCCAGCCGCCCGCGAACATCAGCATCAGGACCACCGCGCTGAACGCCCACAGGGGCGGCAGCAGCCTGCGCACGCGGCTCCTGATCACGCTCGGCGCCGGGCGGCTCAGGGAGCGGGCCATGAGCGAGCCCGCCAGCGCGAACATCACGCCCATCGACGGGAACAGCACGGTCAGCCAGGCCCAGCCGAAGAGGTGGTAGACCACGACCCGGACCAGGGCCAGGGAGCGCAGGAGGTCCAGGTAGCGGTCGCGGCCCGGTGTGCGGTCTTCGGAGCTCTTCTTCTCCGCCTCCCGCTGCCTCGGGATCCCGTACGCCGACGTCGGCTCCGGGCCCGCGCCCGTGCCCGTGCCCGTGGTGTAACCGTGGGTCATGCCACGGGCCTCCGATCACTGTGCGGCCGCGGGTGCGGCATGGGGCCGCCCGGTGCCTCCACGACACCGGTGCGCCGCAGCTTCTGCCAGCGCAACCGGCCGCCGGTGAGCGCCGTGATCCAGGACTGGAGCAGCACGACGTACATGAGCTGGCGGTAGAGGATCTGCTGCAGGGGCAGCGAGAGCAGGTGGGTCATGCGTTCGCGGTCGAGGCGGAAGGCGTACGCCGCGCAGGCGGCCTGGATGGCCAGGACGCCCAGCCACGCCACGACCGTCTTCTGCGTCGGGCCGAACACCACGCCGTACAGCAGGAAGACGTCGATGAGCGGGGCCAGCAGCGGGGCCACCACCATGAACAGGGAGACCAGCGGAAGGCCCACCCGGCCGAAGCGCCCGGACGGACCGCGCTCCAGCAGCGCCCCCCGGTGCTTCCAGATCGCCTGCATGGTGCCGTACGACCAGCGGTAGCGCTGGGACCACAGCTGCTGGACCGTCTCCGGGGCCTCCGTCCAGGCGCGGGCGTTCTCGGCGTACACCACCCGCCAGCCGTCGCGGTGCAGCGCCATGGTGATGTCGGTGTCCTCGGCGAGCGTGTCGTCGCTCATGCCGCCCACCCGTTCCAGCGCGGACCTGCGGAACGCCCCGACCGCGCCGGGGATCGTCGGCATGCAGCGCAGGATGTCGTACATGCGGCGGTCGAGGTTGAAGCCCATCACGTACTCGATGTGCTGCCAGGCGCCGATGAGGGAGTTCCTGTTGCCCACCTTCGCGTTGCCCGCCACCGCGCCGACGCGCGGGTCGGCGAAGGGCTGGACCAGTTCCCGGACGGTGGCCGGTTCGAAGACCGTGTCGCCGTCCATCATCACGACCAGGTCGTAACGGGCGTTCGCCACACCGCGGTTGAGGGCGGCCGGCTTGCCCGCGTTGAGCTGCCGTACGACACGCACGTTGGGCAGGCCCATCGCCTCCACGATCCGGGCCGTGCCGTCGGTCGAGCCGTCGTCGACGACGACCACCTCGATGGGGTGCTCGCTCGCCATCAGCGAGCGGACGGTGTTCTCGATGCACTTGGCCTCGTTGTACGCGGGCACCAGCACCGACACCGCTTCGGTGACCGGCGGGCCCCAGCGGAAGCCGCGGCGGCGCACCCGGCGCGCGTGGAGGCCGGAGAGCAGGAGCATCAGCGCAAAGCGGCAGATGACGAGGCTGCCGACCACCGCGAGGCAGACCACCAGGATGTCGGTGACCTTCTCGGAGGCCTGGACCAGGGAGATCCACGCCTTGCCCTTCCACGCGTCGACGCCGGTGACCGGGGTGAGCGCGCTGGGCGCGCCGAGCGCCTCGGTGAGGTTCTGGAACCGGTAGCCCTCGGCCTGGAGTCCGGGCAGGAACCGGTCCAGCGCCTGCACCGTCTGGTGGCGGTCGCCGCCGGAGTCGTGCATCAGGACGATCGCGCCCTTGCCGCCGTGCGGGGTGGCACGGCGGACGATCTCGGCGACGCCGGGCTTCTGCCAGTCCTCGCTGTCGGTGTCGTTGACGACGGTGATGTAGCCGCGGCTGCCGATGTACTCGGTCACCGGCCAGGACTTGTCGTCCATGGCGTCGGCGAAGGAGGAGTACGGCGGCCTGAAGAGGGAGGTGCGCACACCGGCCGCACCGCTGATCGCGAGCTGGTTCGTGGACAGCTCCCAGTCGATGCGGCGCTTCGACTGGTAGGACAGGTCGGGGTGGTTGAAGGTGTGCAGGCCGACCTCGTGGCCCTCCGCCACCATGCGGGCGACGAGGTCCGGGTAGCGCGAGGCCATGGTGCCGGTGACGAAGAAGACCGCGTGCGCGTGGTGCTTCTTCAGCACGTCGAGGACCTTGGGCGTCCAAGTGGGGTCGGGGCCGTCGTCGAAGGTGAGGACGAGGCGGTGGTCCGGCAGACGCATGGTGCTGGTGCGGCCGCTGCGGGTGTCGATGACCGGACCGCCGTCCAGGATCTTCTCCGGGACGTGGCCGGTGGCCGCCTCGGGCCGGATGCGGTGGTCGGCGAGGATCTCGCTGTGCACGAAGCCGCGCAGCATCAGCATCGTCACGAGGGCGACGAGGAGCAGCGTGGGCAGCAGCAGGCGCAGGGGCACACGGCGGCGCCGGGCGCCGTCGAGGGCGCCGGTCGCGGCGCCGGGACGGCGGGTGCGGGATGCCATCAGAGGACGTACTCCGGGGAACGGGAGGGCGAGGAGGAGGACCCGGCGGCGTCTTCGGCGACGGGCGTGGCTGTGCGCGGACCCTCGGCCACCGGCATCGGCGTGCTCGGGCCGTCGGCGAGGCTGCCCATGCCCGTGCCCGTGCTGCCGCCGTCCGGGCTCGGCGACGGCTCGGGCGAGGGGTCGCCGCCCGCCGAGGGGCTCGCGGTCGGCGGGATGGAGACGGGCACCGACGGGCGCAGGCTCGGTTGCGTCATGCCGGATCCCGGGTTCCCGGTGGGGCTCGTCGCGGACGGTCCGGGATCGGCGGAGGTGCCCGGCCGTCCCGGGCTCACGGAGGCACCGGGCGCGCCGGCGCTCCGGCCCGGCGACGGTGTCGTGGCGTCGCTCGCCGACGCGGTCACGCCCGGGGCGGGGCTGCCCGACACGGACGGCTGCGCGGACTGTGAGGGCAGCGGCGAGCTGTCGACCTTGCTCGCCGGCACGTCCTCCTGCTCCCTCGGCACCGGCAGCCAGGGCGCGGCGGAGTTGCCCGACAGCAGGGTGGCGACGATGACGGCGGCGTAGGCGGCGCAGGCGACACCGAGGGCGATGCCGATACGGCGCAGCCGGCGCCCGCGCCGTCCGGACTCGTCCACGAAGACCGGGCCCTCGGAGCCGTCCCGGCCGCCCGGCTCCCCGCGCTCGGACTGCGGTCCGGCCTCGAGCCGCCAACCGGTGCTGTCGAGCTGGACGGTCACCTCGTGCGGGTCGTGGGCGTGCTCGGTGTCGGCCGAGCCGTGCCAGGCGCCCCGGCGAGCGGCACCGCCGCGCTGTGCGGGAATGCCCTGCGTCCCGGCCGGGTCCGGCAGGCCCGCGCGACCGGCGGCCCTGGGAGGAAACCCGGTCTCGCTGACGTCCGGAGGACGCGCGCCTGCACCGGCCCTGAGAACGGCCTCGGCTTCGGTGACGCCCGGGAGTCCCGCGCGCCGCGCGGCCCTCGGAAGGAGCTCCGTCCCGGTGAGGTCCGGCAGGCCCGCACCCGCACCGGCTCGCGGCAGGACCTCGGTCGCGTCCACGCCCGGCAGGCCCGCACCCGCGCGCAGCGTCTCCGTTCCACCGAACTCCGTCAAGGAACGGATGTCATGCCCGCCGACTGGGACTTCTCGGGTCGCCGATGCGGCATCGGGCCATTCCGGTTGGGCGTCTTCCCGCCACTTTTCCACGCGCGCACATCCCCCCACGGGACAGTTCCGGGCGCGCCTACGGCCCCGGGCACCCGTCGACCGGACCAGGCCCCCACCTGGCCCGAGCGCCCCCCCTTTACCAAGTCCTTGCCCGGGCCATGAATGTAGCGCATGTGGGGGATGCGTGGTTCCGATGCGCTAATTCCGTGCGCGCATGACCTCCGCGTCCTTGGCCGGAATCCATCCATCGACGGGCCGCCGCAGCCATCCCTCCGCGGCGGCGACCTCGGCCGAGGCTCGTCGAAGCGCATCGAGTCCCGGATGCGTCAGCCCTTGTCGCCACACCAGCGAGACAGGCGAGAGCGGTACGGGATCGACGAGCGGACGCCGCACCGTCCCGGGCAGCGCGGGGAAGTCCACCACCGCGAGAATCGGATGACCCGTCCTCGCCATGATCCGCTGGAACTCCTCGTCCCCGACGGCCAGCGGGACCGGTGGCGCGACCCGGATGTCCCGCCCGTCGAACAGACGGTGCGCGAGGTCGGTCCACTCCGGCGTGCGCGGGTTCCCGGCGCCCGCGTACACCGTCTCCCCGGCAAGCGCGGACAGCGGCACCGCCTCCAGCGACGCCAGACGGTGGTCCTCGGGCAGGAGGAGCGCCATCGGCTCGTACCGCACGGGCTGCTGGTCGAGCCCGGCCCGCAGCGCCGGGGGAAGGCCCGCGAACCGGCCGAACGACGCGTCCAGCCGACCCGCGAGCACTTCGGCCGCGGCATAAGTCAGACCGCTCTCGTAGCGGGCCATCAACTCCAGATCGGGGACGAGCGCACGGGCCCTGTGCAGCACCCGGCGCCCGGTGGCCAGCCCCGGGGAGTTCAGGTCCGCCAGCAGCGGCCGTGCCTGCCCGAAGGCGGCGAGGAGTTCGTCCTGCGCGTCCAGCACCCGGCGCGCGTACGGCAGCAGGCGCTCGCCCTCGGGGGTCAGCGTGACCTGCCGTGTCGTACGGACGAACAGCTCGGTGCCCAACTCCCGCTCCAGCCTGCGGATGTCCCGGCTCAACGCCTGCTGGGCGACGTACAGGCGGGTCGCGGCTCGGGTGAAGTGCAGTTCCTCCGCGACGGCGAGGAACGCGCGGAGCAGACGGGGGTCGACAGCGGGGGCGGGCATCCGGCGAACTTACAACTCAGTTGTGTCAATCGCCACGGAGTAAGTGTTGGACCCCAGGTCACGGGCCGGGCGACGCTTCCCTGCATGCCGCAGCCCTCCTCCCGCAGACCACTCCTGCTCACCGTCACCCAGGACGCCCTCGTCGCCGTCGACTTCACCCCGCGCACCGCCGGCGGGGCGCCCGCCCCGCGCAACCCCTACCGCCGGCTGTTCACCCACCGCGGCACCCGCGCCTTCACGATCGGGAACCTCATCGCCCGGCTCCCCATCGGAATGTTCAGCGTGAGCTCGGTCATCATGATCGCCGGTTCCCGCGGCTCGTACGCCCTCGCCGGTGCGGTCACCGCCACCGGCCTCGTGGCCACGGCCGCGGTCGCGCCCTGGGTGGCGCGGCTCGTCGACCGCCACGGCCAGGCCCGGGTCGCCCTGCCCGCCACGCTGTTCGCGCTGCTCGGGAGCCTCGCACTGGTCCTGTGCGTGCACTACGACGCCCCCGGCGGGACCCTGTTCGCCGCCCAGGCGGCCACCGCCACCACCCCCAACATCGGCGGCCTGTCCCGCGCCCGCTGGGCCCATCTGTTCCGGGAGGCCCCGGACGCCCTGCACACGGCGAACTCCTTCGAGCAGGCCGCCGACGAACTGTGCTACCTGCTCGGCCCGGTGCTCGCCGCCTTCCTCTGCACCCGGCTCTTCCCGGAGGCCGGCACCCTGGCAGGCGCCTTCCTGCTGCTCACCGGCATGCTGATCTTCACCAGCCGGCGCGCCACGGAACCGCCGCCGAGCCGCCGCCCGGGCACCCGGCCCCCGCTGCGCGCCCCCGGTATGCCCCCGCTCCTGCTCGGCCTGCTGGCCACCGGCGCGGTCTTCGGCGCGATGGAGGTCGTCACGGTGGCGTTCGCGGACGCACAGGGGCACAAGGCGGCTGCCGGCCCGGTCCTCACCCTGCAGGCCGCCGGTTCGTGCGCCGCCGGACTGCTCTACGGCGCACTGCGACCCACCGGTCCCGCCGAGCGCCGCTTTGTGTGGTGCCTCGCGGCGATGACGGCCCTCATGACCCTGCCCCTGCTCGCGGCGCGGACCACCGGTTCCCTCGTCGCCCTCGCGCCCGCCCTGCTGCTCGCGGGCATGGCGACCGCCCCGACGATGGTCACGGCGATGCTGCTGGTCCAGCAGCGCACCCCCGAGGGCCGTTCGAACGAGGGCATGACCCTCGCCGTGACGGCTCTGCTCGGGGGCGTGGCCTGCGGTTCCGCCATCGGCGGCTGGGCGGTGGAACACCTGTCCCCGACCGCCGGTTTCGCCCTCCCCACGACCGCCGCGGGCCTCGCCCTGGCGATCGCCCTCGGGCACAGGGCGGTCGAAGGAATCCGCACCGATTCCTGCGCCCCCCATTGACGCGATCACAACGCCCCCATACCTTCCCCCGTCGAAGCGCTTCGACATCACGCATCGAAACGATTCAATGAACCCTGTGTGATGGCTCCGACACCCATCCGACTCCCCCGGAGGCACTGGATGTTGACAGCACGACGGCGTGTGGTGGCGACGGCTGCGGTGGTCCTTTCCGGATCCCTCCTCCTGGCCTCCTGCGGTGGCTCGGACAGCGGCTCTTCCGACGGCAAGACGCTGAAACTGTGGCACTACGAGGGCCCGGACAGCGCGATGGGCGCCGCCTGGAACGAGGCCATCAAGGAGTTCGAGGCCAAGCACCCGGGCGTGAAGGTGAAGTTCGAGGAGAAGGGCTTCGAACAGATCCAGAAGACCGCGCCCATGGTGCTCAACTCCTCCGACGCGCCCGACATCATGGAGTACAACAAGGGCAACGCGACGGCGGGCCTGCTGTCCAAGCAGGGACTAACCTGGTACCGCTCGGAGTCGGACCTGCCGTCGATCCTGGACTACGACATCCTGAAGTCGAACCGGACGTACCTCTACTACAAGGGGCAGCCGCTCTACCCCTTCGGCTACGGGCTGTCGTACACGACGTTCCGCTACGGCGGGCTGAAGCGGGTCTCCGACGGCTACGAGGTGAAGGTCACCAACACGGGCCGCCGGGCCGGTGACGAGGTGGTCCAGCTGTACGTCCACCAGCGGGAATCCCGCGACAAGCAGCCGCTGAAGCAGCTGAAGGCGTACGAACGGGTGTCGCTGAAGCCGGGCGAGACGAAGACGGTCCGTCTGAGGCTGCCGGATTCGGACCTTGCGCACTGGGACGTCACGCGCTCGAAGTGGGTCGTGGAAACGGGGACGTACGACGTGATGGTCGGCGCGTCGTCGACGGACATCCGCGCCCGGACATCGCTGCGGGTACGGGGCGAGACGATCCCGCCTCGGGACCTGTCGGAGGTGACGCGGGCCGAGAACTTCGACGACTACAGCGCGATCAGCCTGGTCGACGAGTCGAAGGCGAGCGGGACGGCGGTGTCGGCCACGGCGGAAGGGGCGTGGCTGAGGTTCGCGGACACGCGGCTGGGTTCGGGCGCGTCGGCGATCACGGCGCGGCTGGCGGGCGCGCCCGGAACGCTGCAGGTCCGGCTGGGCTCGCCCACGGGCAGGCTGGTGGGCACGGCGCGCTTCGACGGAACCTCGTCCCCGTACACGTACGACACGGTGACGGCTCCACTGACGGGAGCGAAGGGGCGTACGGACGTGTACCTGGTCCTGAGCAAGGGGCTTCGGCTTTCGACGTTCACGCTTCGCTGACGCATCGGACCGCGTACCGGCTCACCCGAGCCGGTACGCGGCGCACCGGTTCACCCGGCGCCCGGATCCTCGAGGAACCGAAGCAGCACAGCGGCCTCCGCTCTCAGCTGCGCGGCCCGGTCGGCATGCCCAGGAGCGGTCAACTGGTCCGCGGCCTCGAGTCGCTCAGTTGCCTCGGCCCGCACGATGTCCGCCACGCTTCGCTCGCTCAGCTCACGACGCTGTGCCTCCGCGACGCCGACACCGACCGGCGACTCCTCAAGGGCTGTGCCGCGCAGCTCGGCTTCGCCCACCGGCACCGCCTCGGCATTGTCCAATGCGGCGAGCGTGGCGCGCAGGGCGCTCACCGCGACTTTGTCGCGGGCGCGCATCGCTTCCGGGAGGGCTTGTCGCATGCGAAGGCGTAAGGTCATGCCGCTGACCGTATGGCCTGGCTCCTGGGCCGACAACAGGATATCCACGAGCGGGGTCAGCGGCGGATGACCCAGGCGAGAGGGCGGCGTCCGCAGATGTCGGAGCCGTACCAGCCGTCGTCGTCGGTGCAGTCCATCCAGGGGTGGTACAGGAGCCGGTGCACGAACCAGTGCATATGACGGGCGGCGTTGCCGAAGGCGATCAGGCCGCCCGCGACAGCGGCCAGGGGCCACAGGACGAGCAGGGCGACCCACAGGATCGCCAGGCCGACGAGGACGTGGCGATTGCAGTCGATGTCGTCGGCGTCCTCGTCACCGTCTCCGAGGATGTCGCCGGGAGTACAGCCGATCCCGGTGAGGAGGGCCATGCCGAGTGCGAGGTAGGCCAGAGTACCGAGGAGCAGTGCGGACGCGTTCAACCGTTCCTCCCGCTTGCCGTGCCGCTGGGGCGCCCGGTGTGGTTCCATGGTGGGGAGGCACCCGCCCGGACCGGCATCAAGCGGGGACCCCTTTCATCGGTCGGAATGATGACCGGGAGCCCTCAGCTGGTGTGAGGACTGCCGGTCACCGACCGTTGAGCCACCTCCAGAACTCCCGGATCACCGCGGCGATCCGTTTGCGCAGAGGCTTCTTCTTCGGCTTTTCCTTCCGGTGGCGCCCCATCGGCGCCCTCCTTCCAGACGAGGCAGCCAAGATCCCGGTGACTGCCGCCTTCAGGCTCGGGCCGGGCCCCGAAGGTGTGGGGCCCGGAACGTCCTTGGAAGGAGGGCGCGTTCAGTGCGCCCGCTGATCGTATCGCCATAACTCCCGTCATATGCCAGCCAGTTCACACTTAGCAGACATGTGCGATATATGACGGTTTCGCGATGACTTCACATCCGCTGTGGCATGCGGATCGAGTCGCGTACCTGAGCGACCCGGGCGCGCACCGTCGCGTGCCGCATTCGGGTGGAGCCTGGACGCGCACTGCGGTCCCCGCCACGGCAGGCGCGGCAGAGACCGCCGAGCAGGGCCTCCGGGCGGCCGGGGACACCGCAGTCGGTGCACTCCATAAGGATGCGGGGCGCGCGGGAGGGCGGGGTGGGGCGCTCGGGCGGCATCTTGTCGATCAGTCTGCGCCGGACGAACGCCCGGGGCGAATACACCTGCTCGGGCAGGTCGGCGAGGAGGGCCTGCGTGAGGTACTCCGGAGTCGTGCCGCGGGCCAGCCAGTCCTCGGCCAGCTGTTCCAGCTGGGAGCAGTCGCCGGAGGAAAGGGCGAGGCGGGGGTCGCGGAGACCGAGTCCGGCGAGAGCGGCGTGGGCGGCGGAGGGCCGGCCCACCGCCTGCGGGTGCGACAGTTTCGGCTGGAGTGTTGCAGTGGGGGTGACCCCGGGTTCCGAGGTCCCCTGGGGCGCCGTGTCACCGTCGAGGAACCGGACCCACCAATCGTCGTCACGTGCGGTGCGCGACCAGTAGGTGTGGAAGACCCAGCGGGTGCCGGTGGCGGTACCACCTTCGCCACCGAGGTCGACACGACGGCGCACGCGACGCAGATGTCCGGCCTTGCTGAGCTCGTTGAGCGTGGATCGGACGGCCTGTTGCCCGTAGAGGGGCTGGAACTTGGCGATGGTCTTGGCGTCCATGGCCGCGTTCTCGGGGAGCCGGTCGAGGAGTCTCGCGATGTACGCCTCGCGGGCCGGGAGATGCTCGAAGTCCCCGGCTCGGGACGGCAACTGGTCGGGCGCGGACCGCTTGCCGTAGCCGGGCTTGGCCATGGGATGCGCTGCGGGCGCGGGCAGGGCAGCGCTAGAGTTTTCGTAAGCCACGAGATCGTCCTTACCGATCTTGGGGTGAGACCCCGGCGGGTGTTGGTAGCACCCGGCCGGGGTTGTTTGTTGTTGCGCACGCTAGAGGGTCGCGACGGCGAGTCGCAAGCTGCTCACGAAAAGTGACACGGCCTGGTATGGGCGGGTGGGTGGGTGAGCCTTACCGCCCATTCCTTGGAAAAGGGGCTCGGACCTCGACGCCCGAAGCCCGGGGCTCAGGCCTCGCGGGAGGCGTAGGCGAGGAACGCGTTCCAGGCGTCGGCGGGCACGGCGAAGCGGGAGCTTCGAGCTCCGAGCTTCGAGTCGCGGACGTGGACAGCACGGCTCGATTCGCGGTAGGCGTGGGCGACTTCGAGGCACTCGCCGCCGCCACTGTTGCTGTAGCTGGACTTGAACCAGATCAACTCAGTGCTCACAGCTCCTCCGCCAACTTCGAGATGAACCGGGCCGACTCCTCAGGGCTGAGAGCCTGCCGAAGGATCATGGCATGCCGCTGAACGATGGCGCTGACCTTATCGGGGTCTGCGTAGAGCCTCCCTGTCTCATGCCCTTCTTCGTAGACCAGCAGCTCGTGTTCGGCGGTTTCCAGTAACACAAAGGGGCCGTCCACACCCGGTCCGGCGCCGACGAACGGTAGTGCCTGGATTGTCACGTTGCGCGCTTCTCCAGCCTCAACCAGGCGGAGTAGTTGCCGCCTGTGCGGTTCGGGGCCTCCAACCGGGTTGCGCAGCGCGGCCTCACCGATCACGAAGCTGAACGCCCTGGTTCGCCTGTCCAGCAGCGCCTGCCGTTCCAGTCGGCCGGCGACTCGTTCCTCGATCGTCTCGTCGTCAAGCGGAGGCAGGTATGCGTTGAGCAACGCCCTGACGGTCTCCTCGGTTTGGAGCAGGCCAGGGATGTGCAAGGGCTGATACGAGCCCAACGAGATCGCCTCGGACTCGTACCGCACGTAATCCTCGGCGTACGAGAGGAACCTCTCCGGCTTCAGGAACTCGTGCGCGGCCACCAGCTTCCCCCGCGCCCCGCACATCTGATCCGCAACCTGCAACAACCGCAGCGTCGGCCGCCGCCTCCCGCACTCCATCGACTTGACGTACTCGTAGTCGTAGCCGGCCTCCTCGGCGAGGGCCTGGCGGCTGACCCGGGCCTCCTCCCGCCACAACTTGACCTGCACACCGCAGTACCGCCAGTTCTGCTGCGCTTGCTGCGACTCCCCCGAAGCCACGACACCCCCCAGGTCTCCCGCCGACACACCGTGTACAGCCACGCTGTGTACCCACTCCGCCACTCCCGGAGGCTACGCGCCAACCACCAGCCTGGCCTCACCAAATGACGGAGAATCACACGCAAAGAACCACCCGCCGCATGCCTGACTCCCCCTCCGCAGTCCCGAAGGACATCGAGTGGCGCCTCCCCCGCCACGCCCGCAGCGTGAGCCGGGCCCGTACCCTCCTCCGCGAACAGGCCGCCTCCTGGAAGCTCCCCGACGAGGTGACGGAAACGGCCGTACTCCTGCTCAGCGAGCTGATGACGAACGCGTACCGCCACGCGAAGGTCCCCGCGGGCCGCGAGATCCGGGCCCGCTGCGTCCTGAAGGCAGACCGCCTCCACATCTCGGTGACGGACGCGAACGACACGCTGCCCAGCCCGCGCGACGCGTCACCGGACGACGAGTCCGGCCGGGGTCTGACCCTGGTGGCGTCACTGGCGGACGCCTGGGGCGCAGAACCCCGCTCCGGTGGCATCGGCAAGACCGTCTGGTTCGAGCTCCCGTCGAACGACTCACCGTGAAGAACGTGCGGCGCGCCCGGGGCGACGACGGCGACACCGTCCCGAGCAGCTGGCACATCGCCGAACTCGACGACGCGGGCAGGCCGGTCCGCCTCGCGGCGGCCCCCGCAGACCTGACCCGCATCGTCCGCGAGCTGGACCGACAGGGTCTCGCACCGGCTCAGCCGAGCCCCCAGGCCCGTCCGAGCCGGTAGGCGGCGCACAGGTTCACGTCGAGGAAGTAGGAGCCGGCCGCCCCGCACTGCTCGCTCCCGGTCCCGGGGTCGACGGGTTGGCCGTGCCCCATGCCGGTGATGCTGTACGTCTCCACGACGGCGTTCCCGGCCGGGTCCCGGAAGACCTGGTGCGGGTATCCGGCGACGGTGTCGCTGACATCAGCCGTCTGGTCGGCGCCCTGCACATCGGTCCACTGCCTCATCAGATCGGTCATGTTGACGGGCTTGACGGTGTAGTCGGCCGTCCCCTGGAAGACCGTGAGCGTCGGCCAGGGCCCGCCGTACCCCGGGCGGGCGGCCCGCACCCGGTCGCCCCACTGCTTGGGGGTCTGGGTGGCCCCGACGTACATGCACACGTACGGCGACCCGGCGGCCTGCGCACAGCCGTACGGCAACCCGGCGACGACCCCGCCCGCGGCGAACTTCTCCGGGTAGGTCGCCATCATCACGGCGGTCATGCCGCCTCCCGCCGAGAGCCCGGTGACGTACACGCGCGCGGGGTCACCGGAAACGTCGGCTAGCTGCCGGTCGACCATCTGCGCGATCGACGCGGCCTCGCCCTGGCCGCGCTCGATGTCACCGCTCTGGAACCAGTCGAAGCAGTTCGAGGGGTTGTTGCTGCTCTGCTGCTGCGGCAGGACCACGGAGAACCCCCACCGGTCGGCGAGCTGGATCCACCCGCTTCCGGTGCCGTACCCGGCGGCGTCCTGGGTGCACCCGTGCAACGCGACGACGACGGGCCGCCCGGCGGGAAGCCCACCGGGGACGTACCGGAACATGCGCAGCGCACCGGGGTTGCTGCCGAACCCGGTGACTTCCTGGAGGGAGGCCGCCGCGGCTGTGCCGGGTGTGAGGAAGGCGGCGAGAAGAGCGACCAGGAGACTCGCCAGGACGAAGAAGCGACGTGCGGCTCTGGTATGCGTCATGCCGGGGACCGTAGGAACAGACGCCCCCCACCGATATAGGACGGGACACCACAACAAGCGCACTGCCTGTGTGCGGGCGGGCGCCCGGCCCTGTACAAACCTCATGTCTCTGAGTCGACCCGGGAGACGACCTGCTCCAGTGCTTCCACGACGGCGGTTCCGGGAATCTCACGCCCATAAGGTCGCACGATCCTGTCCCCCAAGTGCGCGCCGGCGGAGGGGTCAGGTCCGCGGAGACGCGACGGTCACCATAGACATGCCAAGACGGACGAGGACAAGATCCCGCGCGAGGCACGACCAAAAGCCGACCACTCGGCCGAGCGTGGTGAAACGGCGCAGAACCTGTGTGCCACCTGTGAAGATCGCGGGCGCGGCAGGGCTCCCGGCACCGCCCGAAGTTGGCCGGAACGCGCCTCCCCTGTCCTCCCACGGCAAAGGCCCCGCCGCTCGAAAGCGACGGGGCCTTGCCCACATGGGGTTCAGGAAGCCGACAGGCCTCCCGATCGTGGAGATGGCGGGAATCGAACCCGCGTCCAACGGTGAAGAATCAGGGCTTCTCCGTGTGCAGTCCGCTGTGCTTTTCTCGGCCCCGGAGATCACGCGGACAAGTCTCCGACGGGCCCAGTCACTGTGTGATTTCCCTCTTCACCCCGTGACCGGGATCAAGGTTTAGTTCCCTAGCTGATGCCAGGATCCGGGTCGGGAACACCCCCGGGCTGACACTCCCTTTAGTAGGGCAGCTGCAGCTCGCTACCTAGATCAGGCAGCGAGGGCCAGCTGGCCCTGGGAGAGATCGCTCTTGGAATTGGCGATTATTTTTTTCGGCCTGTGGTTTACGAGATCATGGCCGCTTCCTCGACACGCTTCCCCTGCTTCGACAGCCGCTGTCGAAACCGATCATCCCCATGTTGATTTTTCAATCAGCGCCCCTCGCGGAGAGGGACTCGCACCGGCTACGCGGTGCGGTTGCCATCGTACGGGATCAACGCATCCCGCCGCCAGCGTATTCCCGGCGGTCACCCCGCCGTGGTACCGGGTTCAACACCACCGGGTGCCCGGTTGTTCCCGGCCCACACCGGTGTCCTCGCTCACGCCCCTCTTCCCGCTCACGCCCCTCTTCCCGCTCACGCCCGCTGCCGGCGACGCACCGCGGAGATCGCCCGCTCGGCCTCGCGGCGGTCCTGCTTCTCGCGGAGCGTCTGCCGCTTGTCGTACTCCTTCTTGCCCTTCGCCAGCGCGATCTCGATCTTGGCGCGGCCGTCCTTGAAGTACAGGGACAGGGGCACGATCGTGTGCCCCGTCTCCTGCGCCTTGGACTCCAGCTTGTCGATCTCGTCGCGGTGCAGCAGCAGCTTCCGCTTGCGGCGGGCGCTGTGGTTGGTCCAGGTGCCCTGGCTGTACTCCGGCACGTGCACGTTGTACAGCCACGCCTCGTGCCCGTCGAGCTGCACGAAGCCGTCGACCAGCGACGCCCGCCCCTGGCGCAGCGACTTCACCTCGGTGCCCATGAGGACGAGACCGGCCTCGTAGGTGTCGAGGATGTGGTAGTCGTGCCGCGCCTTCTTGTTCTGCGCGATCAGCTTGCGCCCTTTTTCCTTAGCCATAGTGCCGACCATTTTCGCACTACAGGGGGGTGTGCGGGGAAGTCGATTACGTGGCGTCGGGGCGCGTCGCTACGAGGCGTCGCCCAGGCCTCCGAGCACCGTCTCGGCCCGCTGGAGCGCCCCGTCGTCGGCCTCCAGGTCGGGGGTGATGCCGCGGCCGTCCACGCTGCGGCCCGCGGGGGTGCGGTAGTGGCCGACGGTCAGCTCGGCGACGGAGCCGTCCGGGAGGCGGCTCGGCATCTGGATGGAGCCCTTGCCGAAGGTGCGGGTGCCCACCACCACCGCCCGGCCGCGGTCCTGGAGGGCGCCGGTGAGCAGTTCGGCCGCGCTCATGGTGCCGCCGTCGACGAGCGCGACCAGAGGTCTGGCGGCGTCGCCGCCGGGCTCGGCGTGCAGGACGCGCTGGTCGCCGTCGACGTCGTAGGTGCCCACCAGCCCGCCGTCGAGGAAGGCGGACGCGGCGGTGACGGCCTCGGCGACGAATCCCCCGGAGTTGCCGCGCAGGTCGAGCACGATCCCGCCGCCCTTGGGCGCCCGGTCGACGGCGTCCCGTACGCGGTCCCCGGAGCCCTTGGTGAACGCGGTGACCTTGAT
The DNA here is from genome assembly GCF_040682835.1 of Streptomyces sp. NPDC051104. Classification (NCBI taxonomy): domain Bacteria; kingdom Bacillati; phylum Actinomycetota; class Actinomycetes; order Kitasatosporales; family Streptomycetaceae; genus Streptomyces; species Streptomyces sp. NPDC051104. The sequence continues at coordinate 298,964 of NZ_JBFBBS010000003.1, forward strand.
CAGGGTGATGCCCCGGGCGAGCCGGCGCACGGTCACCGAGTCCGTGGACAGCCGGGCCCGGCTCAGCACCTCGCTCCAGGTGTGCGTGCCGCGCTGCAGTCGGAGCCGCACACGGGAGCCGGCCCCCGCGTCGTCGGCGTCGCCGCGCAGCAGGGAGACGACCTCGGTGACGGGCCTGCCGGTGACGTCCTCGCCGTCGACGCCGCGCAGCAGGTCGCCCTTGCGGATCCCGGCGCGGGCCGCGGGCGAGCCGGGCTGCACCCGGGTCACCTCGATCCGCCCGTCGCTCTCCCGCCGGGCCGACAGCCCCACGCCGGTGTACTGGCCGTCGAGGGCCTCCTCCAACTCCTCGTACTCGCCCTGGGAGTAGACGGCGCTCCACCGGTCGCCGCTGCGGCTGACCGCGCGCTCGGCGGCCTCCATCGGGGACTTGCCGTCGGCCATCGCCCGCTCGGCGGCCTCGGTGACGTCGTCGTGGCCGGCCGGCACCACCGACTCCGTGGAGGGCTGTTTCGCGTCGCTTCCGCCGAACGAGCCGGTCGCGGCACCGGCGACGAGGACGCTCGCGAAGACCAACGTCAGGGCCGCCCCGTGGCGGATGCGACGGGGCTGACAGAACAGGTCACGGCCTGACATGCCGGTGAGTCTAGGACAACGCAAGGGGGCGTACGGGCGGTTGCCCGTACGCCCCCATTGGCATGCGTCACACCTTCAGGTACTTGCGCAACGCGAAGAACGCGGCCAGCGCGGGCATCAGCAGGCTCGTGGCGAGTATCAGCGGCAGCTTGGTCAGTACGGCGTCCCAGCCGATGAAGTTGATCAGGTTGAGCTTGTGGGACAGGTCGAGGCCGTGGTCGATGATGAAGTACCGCGCGATCAGCAGGAACCCGCAGGCGACCGTGCCGCCGATGAGCCCGGCGACCGCGGCCTCCATGATGAACGGCGCCTGGATGTAGAAGCCGGAGGCGCCGACCAGACGCATGATGCCGGTCTCACGACGACGGCTGAAGGCCGAGACCCGCACCGTGTTGACGATCAGCATCAGCGCGACGACCAGCATCATCGCCATGACCGCGCGCGCGGCCCAGTTCATGCCGTTGAGCAGACCGAAGAGGTTGTCCAGGATGCCCTTCTGGTCCTGCACCGACTGCACGCCGTCGCGGCCGTTGAAGGCGGACGCGATGACCTGGTACTGCTCCGGGTTCTTCAGCTTGATGCGGTACGACTCCTGCATCTGGTCGGGGGTGAGCGAACTGGCCAGCGGGGAGTCGCCGAACTGCTCCTTGTAGTGCTTGTAGGCCTCGTCCTGGGACTCGTAGGTGACCTTCTCGACGACCGACATCTTCTTCAGGTCGGAGAGGATCTGGTCCTTCTGCTCCTGGGTGACCGCGCCCTTGGAGCAGTTGGGGTCGGACTCCGCGTCGCTCTTGTTGCAGAGGAAGATCGAGACGTTGACCTTGTCGTACCAGTAGCCCTTCATCTGGTTGACCTGATCGCTCATCAGCAGCGACCCGCCGAACAGCGCCAGGGAGAGGGCCACCGAGACGATCACCGCGAAGGTCATCGTCAGATTGCGGCGGAGACCGACACCGATCTCCGACAGAACGAACTGCGCGCGCATGGCGTCTGCTCAAGCCTTTCCGTGGAACTCAGTGCTGGTAGCCGTAGACGCCGCGCGCCTGGTCGCGGACGAGGCGGCCCTTCTCCAGCTCGATGACGCGCTTGCGCATCTGGTCCACGATGTTCTGGTCGTGGGTCGCCATCACCACGGTCGTGCCCGTCCGGTTGATCCGGTCGAGCAGCTTCATGATGCCGACGGAGGTCTGCGGGTCGAGGTTGCCGGTGGGCTCGTCGGCGATCAGCAGCTTGGGCCGGTTGACGAAGGCCCGCGCGATGGCCACGCGCTGCTGCTCACCGCCGGAGAGCTCGCCGGGCATCCGGTCCTCCTTGCCGCCGAGCCCGACGAGGTCGAGCACCTGGGGCACGGACTTGCGGATCTCGCCGCGCGACTTGCCGATGACCTCCTGCGCGAAGGCCACGTTCTCGGCGACCGTCTTGTTGGGCAGGAGCCGGAAGTCCTGGAAGACCGTCCCCAGCTGGCGGCGCATCTGCGGCACCTTCCAGTTGGAGAGGCGGGCGAGGTCCTTGCCCAGGACGTGCACCTGCCCGGTGCTGCACCGCTCCTCGCGGAGGATCAGCCGCAGGAAGGTGGACTTTCCGGAGCCGGAGGACCCCACGAGGAAGACGAACTCGCCCTTCTCCACCTCCAGGGAGACATCCCTGAGTGCGGGGCGGGTCTGCTTGGGGTAGACCTTGGAGACGTTGTCGAATCGGATCACGGATGCACCACGGGCCGTTGGGGGTATGTGAGCGTGACCATACGCGAACCGGGTGCAGGAGCGCAGTCGCCGGTCATCGTTACGGGAGAGTTGCACGTTTTGTCATAGCCCCACGGGGTACGGAGGCGCGCTGTGACGCCCTCCACGGCCGCGGGACTGGCGGAGCCCGCGCAGCGGCTCGCGGAACCTGGCACAGTGGAGTGGGAACTGTTGCGTTCCCGGAGACGTTGTGTACGTGTAAGCGGCACGAGGAGGGCGAGGCGCATGACGTACGACCGATTGGTGTGCGCGAACTGCGCGGCGCCCGTGAGCGAGGGCCGCTGTCCCGTGTGCCGCGCCAGCCGGGAGCGCCTTCAGCAGGAGAACCCCTGGTCAGGGCTGACACCGGCGGCGCTGATCGCCCTGGTGGCCGTGCTGATCGCGGCGGTGGCGCTGCTGGCGCACCAGACGGCGTAGCGGAGCGGGGAAGAGACGGGTGTACGGGAAGGGCCCGGGGCGATGCCGCCCCGGGCCCTTCTCACGTCGGTCTCACGCCTGCGGGTGAGGCTGTGCGCCTCTCGCTCAGGCGGCGGCCCCGCCGCGGCCGTTGATCAGGCGCGGCATCACACGGAACCCGATACCGCCGGCGATCATCGTGGCGGCGCCGACCAGCAGGAACGCGGTCTGGCCGGCACCCGTCTCGGCCAGCTGCTTGCCGCTGCCCTGGGCGGAGGTGTCGGTGGTGCCGCTGTCGGAGCCCGTGTCGGTCAGGACCGAGGAGCCCTTGCCCTGCTCGACGGGGCTGTTGCCGCCGCCGTCGGGGTTGGTGTTGTTGCCGCCACCGTCGTTGCCGTGGCCGTTCCCGCTGCCGTTTCCGTTGCCGCCGCCGTGGCCGTTCCCGGTGGAGGGAGGTGCCTCCGTGGGCTCGGTCGGGTTCCCGGTGGGCTGCTGCGGGTCGGTCGGCTCGCCCGGGATGGTGGGCGGGGTCGCCGGGATGGTGGTGGGCGGGGTCCCCGGGTCGGTGGGCGGGGTCGCCGGGGTGGTGGTCGCCGGGGCGGTCGGGATACCGGTGGTCCCGTCGGTCGGGGCGTCGTTGACGCTCAGGCCGGCACCGATACCCGTCTGGTCGACGCTCGCGCCGATCTTGATGTCGAGCGCCGAGGCGGCACCCGCGGCGGTCAGCGACGCACCGGCGGCGATCACCGCACCGGCTGCTATCCGCGCCACCCGGATCCGCGTCTTCTTGGTCATCAGGCTGCTACCCCCAGTAGCTGATCGTCATTGGAGCAGCGTCCGGGGCGACGGCACCTCGGGGACGGCTGTGCTTTTGAGCGAGCCCCCCGGTTCACATGCGCCCCAGAGATACGCATGCCGCGCTTTACCCTTCCGAGTTTTCACAGCAACGTCAAGGTCGTTGCGGGCGCGATGTCCAACAACGAGCCTTTTACGGGAGAAGCCGGACTGTGAGAGTGATGTAAAACCCAGACATCCGGAGACGGACAAGGCAACTGCCCCTGGACGAGATGCAGTTGCCTTGTCGACAAAACGCTGTTTTCGCGGCCGGTTTTTCCGGCGGCGTCGGGCCGAGCGCGGCCGGTTTACTTCTCCTGCTGCTTGCGCCAGCGAATTCCGGCTTCGATGAAGCCGTCGATCTCGCCGTTGAAGACGGCCTCGGGGTTGCCGACCTCGTGCTCGGTGCGCAGGTCCTTGACCATCTGGTACGGGTGCAGGACGTACGAACGCATCTGGTTGCCCCAGGAGTTGCCGCCGTCGCCCTTGAGGGCGTCCATCTTGGCCTGCTCCTCCTGGCGGCGCCGCTCCAGGAGCTTGGCCTGCAGGACGTTCATGGCGGTGGCCCGGTTCTGGATCTGGGACCGCTCGTTCTGGCAGGTGACGACGATGCCGGTGGGCAGGTGCGTGATGCGGACCGCGGAGTCCGTCGTGTTCACGCCCTGGCCGCCGGGCCCGGAGGAACGGAAGACGTCGACCCGGATCTCGGACTCGTCGATCTCGACGTGGTCGGACTGCTCCACGACGGGGAGGACCTCGACGCCGGCGAAGGAGGTCTGGCGACGCCCCTGGTTGTCGTAGGGCGAGATGCGGACGAGCCGGTGGGTGCCCTGCTCGACGGAGAGGGTGCCGTAGGCGTACGGCGCCTGGACGGCGAGGGTCGTGGACTTGATGCCCGCCTCTTCGGCGTACGACGTCTCGTAGACCTCCGTCTTGTAGCCGTGCCGCTCGGCCCAGCGCAGGTACATGCGCTGGAGCTTCTCGGCGAAGTCGGCCGCGTCGACGCCGCCGGCCTCGGCGCGGATGTTGACGAGCGCCTCGCGGGCGTCGTACTCGCCGCTGAGGAGCGTCCGCACCTCCATCTCGTCCAGCGCCTTCTTGACCGCGACGAGCTCGGCCTCGGCCTCGGTGCGGGTGTCCGGGTCGTCCTCGGCCTCGGCGAGCTCGAAGAGCACACCGAGGTCGTCGATCCGGCCGCGCAGGGCCTCGGCCTTCCGCACCTCGGCCTGGAGGTGGGAGAGCCTGCTGGTGATTTTCTGCGCCTCGTCCGGGTTGTCCCAGAGGGACGGCGCGGCCGCCTGCTCCTCGAGCACGGCGATGTCTGCCCTCATCTTGTCGAGGTCCAGAACGGCCTCGATCGACTCCATGGTCGAGGAGAGGGACTTGAGCTCTTCGGATACATCGACGACTGCCACGCATCCAGCGTAACGGCTCCGCCAAGCGCGCCATGCCGGGTGACCGCGCGGTTACCGAGGCACCGGGAGCCGGGGCCCGCCCCTGGGGGCTGCGCCCCAGACCCCCGCTGTCGGCCTACGGCCTCGTCCTCAAACTCCCCCAGGCTCTTCGAGCAGGGGGACCCCCGGACGGGCTGGGTGTGCCGACCGGCGCTGACACATCAGCCCCGGAAATTCAGCCCCTCCGGCGTTTGAGGAGCGGGGGTTCGGGGGCCGGCCCCCGAACGGGGTCTGGGGCAAAGCCCCAGCGGGGATCCAGGGGCGGAGCCCCGTAAGGGTCCCGCGAGGAGTGCAGGGGACGCAGTCCGCGCCCGGGGTTCCTGAGGCGGAGCCCCTGGTGGGGTTGAAGGGGCGGAGCCCTGGAGGACGGGAAGGGTAGGGGCGGCGGGGGCGAGGACACCGGGGCAGCGACCGGCGCCCGAACGCAGCCGACGCCACACCCCAGCCCCTCCGGCCCCGGGCCTAGGGCGACGCCGGAGCCGAGTTTCCCGAGGTCGGGGGTGGAGCCCCGGTGTCGTCCCCCGAGGTTGCCCACCACGCGCCCACGCCGATCGCCGCCGCCAGTACCGCCGCCGCCACGCCCAGGGTGATCCGGCGGCGCCGGGCCGCCGCGCGGTGGCGGGCCGAGCCCGGGCGGGGGGCGCCCGGGGTACGGGGCGCACGGGCCGTGCCGCGGGCGCCGCCCGCCAGCTCGTCCGGGCCCGGCACCCGCATCGAGGTATGCGTGTCCCGGTTCGAGTCCGGCTTCGCCCCCGGCACCAGGGGCACCGCTCCTCGCCGCGCCCGTGCCACCGCCGGCTCCCCGGGCGCCTCGTACGGCTCCTCGACCGGCTCCGCGTCCGGTTCGTCCACGTCCAGCGGCGGCATCCCCGCCAGCAGCGGCAGCTGCTCCCGCAGCCGCGCCGCCAGCTCCGACGCCCGCAGTCGTGACGCCGGCGCCTTCGCCAGGCACTGCACCATCAGCTGCCACAGCTCGTCCGGGATGCCGGGCAGGGGGACGACCGTCTCCGTGACATGGCGGCGCAGGACCGCGCCCGGGTGGCCGCCGCCGAACGGCGTGAAGCCCGCGAGGAGCTCGTACAGCACCGTGGCCAGCGCGTAGATGTCCACCGCCGCCCTCGGCGGCAGGCCCTCCACAATCTCCGGCGCCAGATAGTCCGGGGTGCCGATGATCTTCGTGGCCTTGCTCCGCCTCGGCGAGTCGATCAGCTTCGCCACGCCGAAGTCCGTCAGCAATGCCGGGTGCGCCCCGCCGGGGCCCAGCGGCCCCTGCATGTCGAGCAGGATGTTCTCCGGCTTCACGTCCCGGTGAACGATGCCGGCCGCGTGCGCCGCCGCCAGCCCCTCCGCCACGTCGGCCACGATCGCGACCGCCGCCTCGGGCGCGAGGCGCCGCTCCCGGTCCAGACGGGTGCGCAGATCCGTGCCGCGGACCAGGTCCATGACGAGGGCCAGGTCGTTGCCGTCGACCACCAGGTCCCGTACGGACACGACGTGCGGATGGTCCAGCCCCAGCAGCGCCGTGCGCTCCTGGACGAAGCGGCCCACGAGCTCCTGGTCGGACGCGAGGTCCTCCCGCAGCAGCTTCATGGCGACGGGCCCGTCAGGCCCCTCGCCCAGCCACACCGTGCCGGCGCTTCCCCGCCCCAGGATCTGGTTGGCGGTGTACCGGCTGCCGATCTTCCGTGCCAAGTCTGCTCCTACTGGGGACGCGTGTTGCCGACCCTGCGCCGGACCCCGATCGACAAAACTACGCGTCCGAAGCGGCAACCTTCACCGCCGAGCGGGAAATCACCCGTCGGATGTCGACAAAACCCCAAGCTCGCCGCGCACGAGGCCATCCGGAGCCCGTTACTTGTTGCCCAGTTGCCCGATCCAGTCGGCCGCGGTGGAGAACCAGTCGCTCAACTGCTGCCAGTACGACTTGGTCGTCCCGATCCACTGCTGCAGCGGGCTGAACTCCCACACCAGCCACCCCGCGACGAACAGGATGACGATCGTGAACAGGCACCCCTTCAGGCAGCCGAGCCCGGGGATCTTCATCGGGTTCGCGCTGCGCTGCCGCGGCGGCCGGGGCTCACGCCCCGGACGGGGCGCCGGCTGCTGGGGCTGCTGAGGCGCGGGCGCGTACCGCTGCGGCTGCTGCTGCGGTGTGGGCGCGTACTGCTGCCGCTGGGGCGCGTACTGCTGGGGCTGCCCCTGCGGATAGCCGTACCCCGGCCCGGGCTGCTGCCGCTGCGGCGGGCCTTGCTGCGGACGCTGCTGGGGCCGCGCCACCTGCCGCTGCGGGCGGCGGCGCAGCGGGTCCTCGCCGGGGTCGAGGTACGCCTGCACCTGCGTCTGCTCGTTGCGGTCGCGGGCCGCGCGCAGCTGGCTCTGCCAGGGGTGCGGCTCCTCCTGTCGGGGCTGCCCGCCGGGCCCGTGCGGCGGCACGGGCGGCATCACGGCCGTCGGGTCGGCTGCCCCGTTGGTGGGCAGGACGGCGGTGGGGTCGGCGGAGCCGGGCGGGGTGTGCGGCAGAACGCTGGTCGCCGCGTTCGGGTCGTACGAGGACGCCGGGCCCTGCGACAGCACCTGCGTGGGGTCGGCGGAGCCGGGGACGGTCGTCGGGGCCGGGTCGGGGCCCAGCAGGGCGGCAACGCCCTCCGCGGCAGCGATCTGCGCGGAGTTCGCGTGCACGCCGACGCCCTCGGCGACCACCCGCAGCGCCCGCGCCAGGTTCTCGGCGCTCGGCCGGCCCTCCGGGTTCTTGCGCAGGCAGCGCTCTATCACCGTCCACAGCGGGTCGGGCACCGTGGACGGGCGGCGCGGATCGGCGCTCAGGTGCTGGTGGAGCACCTCGAGGGCCGAGCCGCCGGAGAACGGCGGACGCCCGGTGACCAGCTCGTACAGCAGGATCCCGGCGCCGTAGATGTCCACGGCGGAGGTCTGCGGGCGGCCCTCGGCCGACTCCGGGGCGACGTACGCGGGCGTGCCCACGAACTCGCTCGTGCGCGTGAGGCCGGGCGAGTCGGCGAGCCGGGCGATGCCGAAGTCGGTCAGCATCGGGTGCATCTGCCCGTCGTGCTGCGCGAGCAGGACGTTCGCGGGCTTCAGGTCACGGTGGACGACGCCGTCGGCGTGGCTCGCGGCCAGCGCGTCGGCGATCTGGGCGGTGAGCAGGGCGGCGGCGACAGGGGTGAAGGGGCCGTTCTCCCGCAGGTAGCGGTGCAGGTCGGGGCCGTCGACGAGGTCCATGACCAGGGCCAGCAGATCACCCTCGACCACCAGGTCGCGGACCCGCACGATGTTCGGGTGGGTCAGCCGGAGCAGGACGGACCGCTCCCGCAGGAACCGCATGACGACATCGGGGTCGCTCGCCAGCTCCTCCTTGAGGACCTTGATCGCCACGGTCTCGCCGGGCCGGCCCGCGACGGCCGCCTCGGCGCCCGCGGTCTCTCGCTGGCGGGCTCGCCAGACGGTGCCCGTGGCGCCGCGTCCCAGCGGCTCCTCAAGGAGGTACTTGCTCCCTACCGGCCGCACGTCATGCGCTCCCTGTTGCTTGCTCTTCCGGTCGTCCACCGCGCTACCGGTGTTCCGCCCACTGTAGTGCCGAGCTACCTGGCACCGAGCTGTCGACGGCCTGTGGGTCACGTGCCCCGCATGGATGAGGTACGTATCCGGCTCCCGCACCTGTTCGATGACAAGACGCTCGCTTCGGTTCAGTTGGTTGCCCGATCCGGGCGTGACCGATCTCAAGCGGGCACCTGCCGGGCACTGGTCAGGCACTTTTACGGGCAGAGCCGACCAATCAAGATCATTTGACGGTGGAGGGCGGGCGCGCTGTCAGTGGCAGGTGCGAGGATGCATCCCGTACTGGCCGATGTGCTCGTGTGCGGTGGGGGAGTCCGCGGTGGGGGACCGTCGCACGGCTCCTTCCCCGTCCTCGGGCGCCCGCACGCGCGGGAGCCGAAGGGGCGCGTCGGTGTCGAGGGGGCGAGCGCGCGGGGCCCGGTGGACCGGGCGCGGTCGCGGTCCCGGCACCGGCTGTGCGCCTCGTGGGCGACCGCGGACGCAGACAGAAGGGACCGCTGACGGCGATGCAGATCCGGCTGACCGTCGTAGCCCCACCGGCCCCGCCCACGGAGTCACGGGCCCGCGCCGCGTGCTGTGACGTACTGGTCACCGCGCCCGCCGGGACGGCGCTGGCCGCGGTGGCGTCGGGCCTGGCCTCAGCGGTCGGCGGAGAGGGGGGTCCCTCCCAGCCCGAGCGAAGCCGGGAGCCCGGGACAGGCTCGGTGGTGCTGTACGCGGGCACGGAGCGGCTCGACCCGCAGCGCTGCACGCTGGGCGAGCCGCCGCTGCTGGACGGCGCGGTGCTGACCCTGGGCGCGCCCGCGGAGCCGGGCCCCGAGCCGGACGAGGGCGCGGCCCAGCTGCACGTGGTCGCGGGCCCGGACGCGGGCGGCGTCCATCTGCTGCACGGCGGGGTGATCCGGATCGGCCGTTCCGCCGACGCCGACGTCCCGCTGGACGACCCGGACGTCTCCCGGCTGCACTGCGCGGTCACGGTCGCCCCGGACGGCCAGGTCTCGGTCGCCGACCTCGGCTCCACGAACGGCACGGTGCTGGACGGCCACCGGGTGACCGACCGCCCGGTGCGTTTCACCCCGGGCGCGCTGCTGCGGCTCGGCGAATCGGCCCTGCGGCTGGTCCCGCCCGGAGAGGCGCTGTCCGTGGGGACGGCGCCGGACGGGGAGGGGCACGTACGGGTGCGGCGGCCGGAGGGCCCGGAAGAGCCCACGGATCCGGCGCGGCAGACAGACGGCCCGGGCGAGCCCACGGACCCGACGCGGGCCGCGGCCGGGGGGGACGCGCGCGCCGAGAGCGCCGCCGCCGGGGACGGCCGCACCGGCGGCACCTCTCCGGAGGGACACGCCTCGGGCTCCGCTTCCCGGGACGGGCGGACCTCCCCCGACAGCGACACGCACCACGGCTTCGGCGTCACCGGGTGGGGCGCGTCCGGCGGGGTGATCCCCGGAGCGCAGGAGCACGATTCCGCCGAGCCGCCCCTTCCGGCGCACGCCGTACCGGGGCGGGGCGCGCCGGGCGAGAGCACGCGCAAGGGCACCCCGCTGCGCGGCACGGACGTTCCGCCCGGGCTGCGCAGGCGCGGCGGGCTCACTGCATGGGCACGCCGGCTGACCGGGGGCCGCGGCGAGCAGGGCGGCACCGGACGCGCCGCGCACGAGGAGGGCGGGGACGCCTCCGCGCCGGCGGCCCGGGCGCCCGAGAAGTGGCCGGACCCGGCGGCGCTGCTGCTGACCGCGCTCGGCCCGGGTCCGCGGCTGTGGGAGCGCGGCCCGGGGCACCCGGAGGCGCTCACCGTGCGGCTGGGCACGGCGGACCGGGCGGCACCGGACGGTGCGGGACTGCTGCCGGCGGTGCCGGTGATCGCGGGGTGGCGCGAGGTGGGCGCGCTGGGGCTCGCGGGGCCGCGCGCCCGGCTGGCCGGGCTGGCGCGCGCGGTGGTGGCGCAGCTGGCCGCGCTGCACTCCCCCGACCTGCTGGAGCTGGTCCTGATCAGCGCCGACCGCGCGCGCCCGCTGCAGGAGCGCACCGCCGACTGGTCCTGGCTCGGCTGGCTGCCCCATCTCCGTCCGGCCCACGGCCAGGACTGCCGCCTGCTGCTGGCCTACGACCGCGAACAGGCGACGGCACGCACCCAGGAGCTGCTGCGCCGCCTGGAGGACCAGCTGACGGACCAGGACGGCCCGCCGCCCGCCCCACCGGAGGACCCTTCGCCACGCGGGGCCACCCACCGCCCCTCCTGGGCGCGGGACGACGCCCACGCGGGGCCGTACTCCGTGGTGGTCGTGGACGGTGACCCCGGTGGCGCCGATGTGCGGGCGGCCGTGGCGCGGCTGGCCCGGGAGGGGGCGCGGGCCGGGATCCATGTCGTCTGTCTGGCCGAGGCGCCGGCCGCCTCGCCCGCGTCGCCGGTGGCGGAGACGTACGAGGCGGCGTGCGCGGCCTCGCCGGTGTTCCGTGAGTGCGGGGCCGTCGCGCTGCTGAGCGGCGATGTGGCCACAGCGCTGCGGCTGCTGCGGGTCGCTCCGGGGCAGGGCGCGGACGGCGCGCGCGGACCCGTGGGGCACGGCACGGTCGCCGCCGTGGACGCGGTGTCGGCGGCGTGGGCGGAGCGGTTCGCCCGGGCGCTCGCCCCGCTGCGGACGGACGGCGGCGGTGAGCGGCACGCGCGCGTGTCGGCCCCGTTGCCCCAGGCGGCGCGGCTGCTGGACGAGTTGGGGCTGGCCCGGGCCACCCCGGCGTCGCTGATGGCGCGTTGGGCGGACGCGTCGGACGACACCGCGTCACCAGGCGGGCGCGCCTGGGCGGTGCTCGGCGCCGGTCCACGCGGTCCGGTGAGCGTGGACCTCGCCGCCGAGGGACCGCATCTGCTGGTCGAGGGGCCGCCCGGCAGTGGTCGCACGGAGCTGCTGCGCGCCCTCGCCGCCTCGCTGGCGTCGGCGGAGCGCCCGGACCGGCTGAGCATCGCACTTGTCGACGGCCGCGACTGCGCGGCGCACGGCAGCGCGGGCGGGGACGGCCTGCGGGTCTGCACGGATCTGCCGCATGTCACGACGTACCTGGCGGCCAACGACCCGGTCCGCATGCGGGAGTTCGCGCAGTCACTGAGCGCCGAGCTGAAGCGGCGGGCGGAACTGCTCGGGCGGCTCGGTTTCGCCGAGTGGCACACGCGGCAGGAGGTGTCGAGGCGGATCGGACCGCAGCGGTCGGGAAGCACGGAGTCGGGGGACCTCGACAGCCCGCCGAGTGTCACGCTGCGGCTGCGGCCGGCGGCGGCACGGCAGCGGGCGGAGGCTGGTCCGCCGTTGCCGCGGCTGGTGGTGCTGGTCGACGACCTGGACGCGCTGCTGTCCCCGGCGCTCGGCTCCCCGGGCCGCCCGGCGGCCGGGTCGGTCGTACGGGCGCTGGAGGCGGTGGCCCGGGACGGGGAACGGCTGGGTGTGCACCTGGTGGCCGCGTCGGCGCCCGGTGGGCGGACGGCTCAGTGGGAGCCTGCCCGGGCGGCCTCGCTGCGGATCGGCCTGGAGGCGGTGACCGCAGGCACGGACGAACCGGGGCCGGGGCGTGGCCGGTTGACGCGGGCGGACGGCAGGGGCACGCCGTTCCAGGGCGGGCGGATCACGGGGCGGATTCCCCGGACGGCGACCGTGCGGCCGACGGTCGTACCGCTGGAATGGCACCGCATGGGTGACCCGCCGGCACGGCGTCCCGTGCGGGAACTGGGCAACGGGCCGACGGACCTGGCCTTGCTGGCGAGCGCGCTGGAGCGGGCGGCGCGGTCGGTGTCGGCGGTGGAGGTGCCTTCGCTCTTGTGACGCCGTCTCCTCCGGCCCCGCCGACTGCCGAGCAGCACCGGCACCTCACCTGACCGTACGTCACAACGAGATCACAATCGGCCACTTGACAGTGCAGGCGCTCTTGCCGCCCCGTACCTCCCCGCGTAGACCAGAGCGCACGGACAGCAGCTCGAACGTTCGACGAGGGACGGAGAACGGGGCAGTGATGCGCAGCACGAGCAGCACCATCCGGACACTCAGGGCCGCCAGGACCGCGGCCGCGGTCATCGCGGGAGCACTGGCGCTCACGCTCACCGCGTGCGGCGGAAGCGACGACGACAAGGGCAGCAGCGACAAGAGCAGCGGAAGCACGCAGACCGGTGGCGCGACCGTCACCCTCCCCAAGCTGGACGGGCAGCATCTGGAGGTCGCCGCCGTCTGGACCGGCGGCGAGCAGAAGAACTTCAAGACGGTCCTCTCCGAGTTCGAGAAGCGCACCGGCGCCAAGGTCACCTTCGTGCCCGCCCAGGACCCGATCATCAACTTCCTCGGTTCGAAGATCGCCGGTGGTCAGCCGCCGGACGTCGCGCTGCTCCCCCAGCCCGGCGCCATCAAGCAGGCCGTCGACAGGAAGTGGGCCAAGCCGCTCGGCGCCGAGGCGCAGGCGGAACTCGCCAAGAACTACTCGCAGGGCTGGCAGGACATCGGCAAGGTCGACGGCAAGCAGTACGGCGTCTACTACAAGGCCGCCAACAAGTCCCTGATCTGGTACAACGCGAAGGTCTTCGAGGGGGCGAACGGCAAGGAGCCCAAGACCTGGCAGGAGTTGCTCACGGCGGTGCAGAACATCTACGACTCCGGTGTCACCCCGTTCTCCATCGGCGGCGCGGACGGCTGGACCCTCACCGACTGGTTCGAGAACGTCTATCTCTCACAGGCGGGCCCGGAGAAGTACGACCAGCTCGCCCAGCACAAGATCAAGTGGACGGACCCGTCCGTCAAGCAGGCCCTGACCACGCTCGCCCAGATCTGGGGCAAGAAGGACTACATCGCGGGCGGCCCGAACGGCGCCCTGCAGACCGAGTTCCCGGCCTCGGTCACCCAGACCTTCACCGGCGGCGACCAGCCGAAGGCCGGCATGGTCTTCGAGGGCGACTTCGCGCAGGTCAACATCGGCGAGACCAAGGCGAAGATCGGCACGGACGCGAAGGTGTTCCCGTTCCCGGCCGTGGGCGCCCAGGCGCCCGTGGTCACCGGCGGTGACGCGGCCGTCGTCCTCAAGGACTCCAAGGCGGCCCAGGCGCTGGTCACCTTCCTGGCCTCGCCGGACGCGGCCACCATCCAGGCGAGGCTCGGCGGCTACCTCTCGCCGAACAAGAACGTCCCGGACTCCGCGTACCCGAACGCGGTGCAGCAGAAGATGGCCAAGGCGCTGCTCGCGGCCGGTGACAGCTTCCGCTTCGACATGTCGGACCAGGCCCCGCAGGCGTTCGGCGGCACGCCCGGCAAGGGCGAGTGGAAGGACCTCCAGGACTTCCTGAAGAACCCGACGGACGTCGCGGGGGCCCAGGCGAAGCTGGAGAAGGACGCGGCGGCGGCGTACGGGAGCGGGAGCTGATCCGGCGATGACGTCGGCCACGGCGGCAGGGGCCCCGTCGGCCCCTGCCACACCCGAGAGTCGCAAGAGCGTGACCGGCACCCGCAGGACCGTGGCAGCGCTGTTCCTGCTGCCCGCGCTGGTGCTGCTCGGCGCGCTCGTGGTCTACCCGATCGGGTACTCGGTGATCCGCAGCTTCCTCGACCGCTCCGGTGACTCCTTCGCGGGATTCGACAACTACAAAGCCCTCTTCACGGATGACGGCATCCGCACCGCGCTGAAGAACAACATCATCTGGGTGGTGTTCGCGCCGACGGTGTCGACCGCGCTGGGGCTGGTCTTCGCGGTGCTCACCGAACGGGTGCGCTGGGGGACGGCGTTCAAGCTGGTCGTCTTCATGCCGATGGCGATCTCGATGCTCGCGGCCGGGATCATCTTCCGGCTGGTGTACGACCAGGACCCGGACAAGGGCGTCGCGAACGCGGTGTGGGTGGGCATCCACGACACGTTCGCCCCGTCGTCGGCGTTCCCCAAGGCGCACCCCGGCCGCGAGTCGCCCCTCAAGCCGGACCAGGGCGGCTTCATCACGAAGGCGACCGTGCACACGGGCGAGTCCGTCGCGCTCCCGCTGGTCGGTGTCGCGCCCGATCAGATGCCGAAGAGCGCGAAGCGGGCGGTGCGGGCCGAGGCCGAGCCGGGGAAGATCACCGGCACGGCCTGGCAGGACTTCACACGCGGCAGGGGCGTGGGGAAGCTCGGCGCGGTGGACCCCTCCGAGCAGGGTTACGCGGGCATGCGGATCGAGGCGGTGAAGAACGGCAGGGTCGTCGCCTCCACCAAGGCGGCCGGCGACGGCACGTTCACGCTGCCCGCAGCCGCGGACGGAGCACAACTGCGCCTCCCCGCGAGCAACTTCACAGAGCCGTACAACGGCGTCGACTGGCTCGGCCCGGCGCTCGTCACCCCGGCGGTCATCGGGGCGTACGTGTGGATGTGGGCCGGTTTCGCGATGGTGCTGATCGCGGCGGGGCTCGCGGGCGTGCCGCGGGAGCTGCTGGAGGCGGCGCGCGTGGACGGCGCGAACGAGTGGCAGGTGTTCCGCCGGGTCACCGTGCCGCTGCTGGCGCCCGTGCTGGCGGTGGTCACCGTCACGCTGATGATCAACGTGCTGAAGATCTTCGACCTGGTCTTCATCATCCCGCCGGGCTCCTCGCAGGACGACGCCGACGTCCTGGCCCTGGAGCTGTACCGCAAGGGCTTCTCGGAGGACCAGCCTGGCGTCGCGAGCGCGATCGCGGTGTTCCTGCTGCTGCTCGTCATCCCGGTGATGCTGTTCAACATCCGTCGGCTGAGGCGGGAGGTACGGCGATGACCACGCAGGTCGGACGTCCGGCCAAGGCGGCCCCGGTCACCGTCGTCAAGGCCAGGCGGTTCCTCGGGGCGCGGATCGCGGAGGGCGTCGGCGGGGGACTGCTGCGCGTCTTCCTCATCCTCGTCGGGCTGTTCTGGCTGGTGCCGACGATCGGTCTGCTGCTCGCCTCGCTGCGCAAGCCGGAGGACATGAACGCCTCCGGCTGGTGGACCGTCTTCAGCAAGCCCTCGCAGCTGACGTTCGACAGCTACCAGAAGCTGCTGGAGAACAGCGACATCACCAACTCCCTGCTGAACACGGTCCTGATCACCGTCCCGGCGACGATCCTGGTCGTCGTCATCGGCTCCCTCGCGGGCTACGCCTTCGCCTGGATGGAGTTCCCTGGCCGTGACTGGTGGTTCCTGGGCGTGGTCGGCCTGCTGGTCGTGCCCGTACAGGTGGCGCTGATCCCGATCGCCGAACTGTTCGGGAAGACAGGCCTGTTCGGCACGGTGCTCGGCGTGATCCTCTTCCACACCGGATTCGGTCTGCCCTTCGCGGTGTTCCTGCTGCGGAACTTCTTCGCGGAGATCCCCCGGGAGCTGCTGGAGGCGGCCCGTCTCGACGGCGCCGGCGAGCTGCGGCTGTTCGCCCGGGTCGTGATGCCGCTCGGCGGCCCGGCGATCGCGAGCCTCGGCATCTTCCAGTTCCTGTGGGTGTGGAACGACATGCTGGTCGCGCTGGTGTTCACCAAGTCGGGCACGCAGCCGATCACGGTCGCGCTGCAGACCCAGGTCCGCCAGTTCGGCAACAACATCGACGTTCTGGCACCCGGCGCGTTCATCTCGATGGTGATCCCGCTGGCGGTGTTCTTCGCCTTCCAGCGGCAGTTCGTGTCCGGCGTCATGGCGGGCGCCGTGAAGTAGGGCGATCCGTAAGGCGGTTCGTGGGGTGGACCGGCAGCGCGGTCCACCCTTCGCCGTTCACCGGGGGTTTCCCGCGGCGGTCCCCCACATGCCGCACCGGGCGTAACCAAACCACTCCATCGGACGTTTTCGGGCAGGTTGACCGCGCCGATCCCCATGGATGCCCTTTGCCCAGGTTCAGTGTCATCGTCCCCGCGTACAAGGTTCAGGCGTACCTGGAGGAATGCCTCACATCCGTGCTGGAGCAGTCGTTCACCGACGTCGAGGTGATCGCCGTCGACGACAGCTCGCCCGACGTCTGCGGGGCGATCATCGACGAGTTCGCCGCCCGTGACACCCGTGTCCGCCCCCTGCACCTGCCCCGCAACGTGGGCCCCGGGCCCGCCCGTAACGCGGGCCTGAAGGAAGCGCGGGGCGACTACCTGCTCTTCCTGGACGGCGACGACACCCTGACCCCGCACGCCCTGAGGGAGATCGCCGACCGGCTGAAGGAGACGTCCGACCCGGACGTCCTGGTCTTCGACCACGCCCGCACGTACTGGACCGGGAAGACCGTCCGCAACCAGCTCGCCGGCCTGCTCACCGAGCAGGGCCCGGCGCCCTTCCACCTGGACGATCGCCCCGGCGTGCTGTCGCTGCCGACGGTGGCCTGGAACAAGGCGTACCGCCGGGAGTTCGTCGAGCGGGAGGGCTTCACCTTCCCGCCCGGCTCCTACGAGGACACGCCGTGGACGTTCCCGGTGCTGCTGGCCGCCGAGACGATCGCCACCCTCGACCGGGTCTGCGTCCACTGGCGTCGGCGCCGCCGGGGCGGCACCCTCGGCACCACCAGCCGTCGGCACTTCGAGGTCTTCGACCAGTACGACCGGGTCTTCGCGCACCTGGACGCGCACCCGGACCTGGCCCGCTGGCGGCCGGTGCTGTTCCACCGCATGGCCGACCACCTGGCCGCGATCCTCGCCCGGCGCGGCCGGCTGCCGGGCACCTGCCGCGCCGAGTTCCTGCGCCTGGCCCGCGCCCACTACCGCCGCCACCGCGTCCCGGGCGCCCCGTTCCGGCTGCGCCACCTGCTGATCCGCTTCGGCAGCCACCGCATCCACCGCCTGCTGTCCCTGGCCTCCCGCCTCGCGCGCGTGGCCCGGCGCACACTCGCCAGGTCGGGCCGCCGCCTCGCCGCCGCCGCCCTCCAGACGCACTACCGCATCCAGCTCCGCCTGCCCCTGCGCGCCGACCGGGCCGTCTTCACGCGGGACGCGGGCGGCCGCTACGGCTGCAACCCGGCCGCCCTGGAGTCGGCGTTCCGCAACCTGGTCCCGCAGATCCGCACCGCCTGGATCGCCCGCCCCGAGCACCACCACACCGTCCCGGTGGCCACCCGCCGGCTGCGGCCCGGCTCGGCCGCGTACTGGACGGCGCTGGCCCGCTCCAAGTACCTGGTCCACAACGCCGACTTCGACCCCCGCATGGTCAAGCGCCCGGGCCAGATCCTCGTCCAGACCCGGCAGGGCACCCCGCTCAAGCGCATGGGCCTGGACCTCCAGGACCGTCCGGCCGCCGCCCGCGACACGGATTTCGCCCGGATGCTGCGCACCGCCGACACCTGGGACTACGTCGTCTCCGGCAACCGCCACTCCACCCTCGTCTGGGAGCGCGTGTTCCCGTCCGGCTTCACCACGCTGGAGTACGGGCAGCCCCGCAACGACGTCTTCGCCCGGGCCACCTCCGCGGACGTGGCCCGGCTGCGGCAGACGTTCGGCATCCCAGAGGGCTCGGTGGCGATCCTGTACGCGCCGACGTACCGCGACTACCGCCGCGGCCACCGCCCTGGTCTCGACCCGGAGCGCCTGCTGCGCCGGCTGGGGCCGCGGTTCGTGCTGCTGACCCGCGCGCACCCCGCCTGCGGCGGGCCGCCGGCGCGGACGGTGAAGGGGCGGGTCATCGACGTCACCGGTCATCCGAGCGTGGAGTCGGTGTGCCTGGCCTCGGACGCCCTGGTCACCGACTTCTCCGCGCTGATGTTCGACTACGCCAATCTGGACCGGCCGATCATCGTGTACGCGGACGACTGGGAGGCGTACGAGGCGGCGCGCGGCACCTACTTCGACGTCCGCGCCTTCCCTCCGGGCCCGGTCGCCCACGACGAGGACGAGCTGATCGACGTCTTCGCGACGGGCCACTGGTGCGGCTCACGCTCCGAGCAGCGGCGGGCCGCGTTCCGCAAGCGGTTCTGCCCGTACGACGACGGACGCGCCGCCGAGCGGATCGTGCGCCGGGTGGTGCTCGGGGAGAACGCCTGGCAGCCGGCGGTCGTACCGCTGTCACACCGCCACCCGGTCCCGTCCGCCGCCGCGGGGCTGCCGGCCCCGCCGCTCGCCTCGGTCTGGGTGCCCGGCCACGGTCTGCCGGTCACCGAACGCCTCTGATCCCCCTGCTCCCGGAGTTCCCCATGCCGCGCAGGCCCGCCCCCAGCCTCCCCCAAGTTCTCGGCTTCTCCCCCACTCTCGACTTCGCTCGAGCGGGGGGGGACCCCCACGAACAGGGCGGACCCCCGTCACCACCTGGCGCCCCGCCGGACGGCCGGGGCGCTGACGCTCCCGTACACCGACGCACCGGCCCCGCCGCGGAAAACCGGAGCCCGAGAGAAAGAGCAGAATGCCCCGCTTCAGCATCATCGTCCCCGCCTCCGGTGTCGCCGGCCGTCTGTCCCAGGCGCTGGACTCGGTCCTCGCCCAGGCCTTCGGCGACTTCGAGCTGATCCCGGTCTGCGACGCGCCCGACTCACCCGCGGGGGTGGTCGCCGCCGCGTACGCCGAGCGGCACAGCAGGGTCGCCCCGCTCACCTCGCCGCCCTCCGGCGGCCCGGGTGTGGCCCGCACGGCCGGGATGGGGGCGGCTACGGGGACGTATCTGCTGTTCCTGGACGGTGACGACGTCCTGGTGCCCGGCGCGCTGGCGGCGATCGACGCGCGTCTGAGGACGACCGGCGACGTGGACGTCCTCTATTTCGCCCACGAGCGGGCGCACTGGTGGGAGCCCGAGACCTCCACACCACCGCTCGGCCGGGCGCCGGACGGGGCGTTCGCCCCCGGGCGGGCGCCGGAGCTGACCGGGGTGGCCGTGCCCGTGTGGAGTGCCGCGTACCGGCGGGCCTTCGTCACCGGGCACCGGCTCGCCTTTCCCACCGGCCACTTCACCGACATCGGCTGGGGCGGACTGGTCACCCTGGCCGCCGAGCGCCTGGCGGTGCTGCGCACGGTGTGCGTACGGCATCTGGTGCGCCGGCAGGGCAGCCGGCCGCACACCCCCGGCGAGCACCCGTTCGATCTGCTGGACCAGGTGGAGCGGGTGCTCGTACGGGCCGCCGAACTCCGTCTGCCCGCCGACCGGGCGCGACCGCTGTTCGAGCAGCTGTTCTCCGCGGTACTGCGGACGGCCGCGCATCCGGAGCTGCTGCCCGCGCACCGCCGACGGGCGTTCTTCCGGCGGGCGGGTCGTCTCCACCGACGCCACCGCCTGGCCGGGTTCCGGCCGCCGGCGGGGAGCCTCGGCGTACAGCACCGGCTGCTCGCGTCCGGCGCCTACGGCGCGTTCCGGGCGCTGCGCGCCACCAACCAGGGCGCGGCGAAGGCCACCAGGAAGGCACCCCTGCCGCACCGGCCGCGCACCCGCGCCCGCTACACACTCCAGCTGCACCGCCCACTCGATCCGAACCTCGCCGTGTACTGCGCCTACTGGGGCCGCGGCTACGCCTGCAACCCGGCCGCGATCCACGCCGAGGCCCGCCGACTCGCCCCGCACATCCGCTCGGTGTTCCTGGTCGAGCCGGATGCGGTCGGCAGCGTGCCGAAGGACGTCGAGTACGCGGTGATCGGCAGCCGCGCCTACTGGGACGTGCTGGCCCGCGCCAAGTACCTGATCAACAACGCGAACTTCGCCGACGGCGTGGTCAAGCGCCCCGGCAGCGTGCACCTGCAGACCCAGCACGGCACCCCGCTGAAGAAGATGGGCGTCGACCAGTCGCCGTACCCCGTGGTCGCGGCGTCGACCGGCAGCTTCGCCAAGCTGCTCGCGCGCGTGGACCGCTGGGACTACAACCTCTCCTCCAACCGGCACTCCACTGAGATGTGGGAGCGCGCGTTCCCGGGCGCGTACGAGACGCTGGAGTACGGCTATCCGCGCAACGACGTCTACTACACGGCGACCGCCGACGACGTCGCCCGCGTCCGCCGCGAACTCGGCGTCCCGGAGGGAAAAACGGCCGTCCTCTACGCGCCGACGCACCGCGACCACAGCAGCGGATTCGACACGGCGCTCGACCTGGAGGCGTTCTGCGACGCCGCCGGCGACGACTTCGTGGTGCTGCTGCGCGCCCACTACTTCTACGACCGGGGCGCTGCCCAGGCCGCCGGCCGCGTCATCGACGTCACCCGGCACCGCTCCTCGGAGGACGTCTGCCTGGCCGCCGACGCACTGATCACCGACTATTCGTCGATCATGTTCGACTACGCCAACCTGGACCGCCCGATCGTCGTGTACGCCGACGACTGGGACGTCTACCGGGAGATCAGGGGCGTCTACTTCGACCTGATGGAGGCGCCGCCGGGCCGGGTGGTGCGCACGCCGGAGGAGCTCGCGGCCGTCTTCCGCGACGGCTCGTTCGCGGACGCGGAGGCCAGGGCCGTGCGCGCCGCCTTCCGGCAGCGTTTCTGCCAGTTCGACGACGGGCGCGCCGCCGAACGCGTCGTGCGCCGGGTGCTGCTGGGCGAGCCGCCGGCTTCGATCCCGCCGGTGATCCCGCTCGCCGAGCGCATCCCGGCCCCGGCCCCTGCCCTGGTGAGGAGCTGACCGCCGTGCCCCGCTTCAGCGTCATCGTGCCCGTCTTCAAGGTGCAGGGCTTCCTGCGCGAGTGCCTGGACTCGGTACTCGCGCAGTCGTACACCGACTTCGAGGTGATCGCCGTCGACGACCGCTCCCCCGACGGCTGCGGGGCGATCCTCGACGAGTACGCCG
The DNA here is from genome assembly GCF_040682835.1 of Streptomyces sp. NPDC051104. Lineage (NCBI taxonomy): Bacteria > Bacillati > Actinomycetota > Actinomycetes > Kitasatosporales > Streptomycetaceae > Streptomyces > Streptomyces sp. NPDC051104. The sequence goes on from NZ_JBFBBS010000003.1 coordinate 320,256, forward strand.
CCCGCGATCCGCGCGTGCGGGTGCTGCACCTGCCGGACAACGTCGGCCTCGGCCAGGCCCGCAACGCCGGACTGCCGCACACCGGCGGGGACTTCCTGCTCTTCCTCGACAGCGACGACACGCTCACCCCGGGCGCGCTGCGCGCGATCGCCGACCGGCTGGAGGAGACCCGGGACCCGGACGTGCTGGTCTTCGACTACGCCCGCACCTATTGGTGGGGCGGCACCCGCCGCAACGTGCTGGCCCGGATCCTCGCCGAGAGCGGCGAGGGCACCTTCACCGCGGCCGAGCGGCCCGAGATCCTCGAACTGCTGATGGTGGTGTGGAACAAGGCGTACCGCCGGGACTACGTCACCGAGCGCGGCTTCGCCTTCCCGCCGGGCTACTACGAGGACACGCCTTGGACGTTCCCCGCCCTGCTCAGCGCGCGGCGGATCGCGACCCTCGACCGGATCTGCGTCAGCTACCGGCAGCGCCGCCGGGGCAACATCCTGTCCACCACCAGCCGCAAGCACTTCGACGTCCACGACCAGTACCAGCGGGTCTTCGCCTATGTCGACGCCCATCCGGAGCTGGCCTCCTGGCGGCCGTACCTGCACCGCAAGATGGGCGAGCACTGTCTGGACATCCTCGCCAAACCGGACCGGCTGCCCGCCTGCGACAAGGCCGAGTTCTTCCGCCGTACCGCCGACCTCTTCCGCACCCACGGCACGGGGGAACCGGTCCCGGCAGAGCTGCGCGTGCTGGAGGGGAGTTACGCCGGCTACCTGCTCCGGCAGCGGGCCGCCGCCGTGGGCGACGGGCTCGGCCGGCGCCGTCGGCAGGCACGCGCGGTGGCGGCCCGGCGGGTCAAGCGCGGCTGGTCCTGGGCGTACGAGCGGCGGCCGCTGGATCCGGACCTGGCCGTCTACTCGGCGTTCTCGCACCGCGGCGTCCTCGGCGACCCGGCCGCGATCCACCGCGCGGCACGCGATCTCGCCCCGCACATCCGCGGCGTGTGGGTGGTGCGCCCGGACCAGGCGGAGCACCTGCCGCCGGACATCGAGTACGTCCTGCCGGGCTCCCTCGGCTATCTGCGGGTCACCGCGCGGGCCACGTACTTCGTCAACAACGTCAACTGGCCGGGCACCCTGGCCAAACGCCCGGGAAGCGTCCACATCCACACCCACCGGGGCACCCCGCTGAAGTACATGGGAGCCGACCTGCGGGACAAGCCGGGCGCCCGGCTGGGGGTGGACGTGCCGCAGATGCTGCGGCGCGCCGACCGCTGGGACTACAGCCTGGTCGCCAACCGCCACTCCGAACTGGTGTGGGACCGCGCCTACCCCTGCGGCTTCACCTCGGTGCGCAGCGGCAGCCCCCGCAACGACGTCCTCGTGGACGCCAAGCCCGGCGACGGGGCCGGGTTCCGGTTCCGGCACGGCATCCCCGAGGACCACACGGTGGTGCTGTACGCGCCGACCCGCCGCGAGTACGTCCGCGGCGGTCACATCGACCGCTTCGACCTGGCCCGGTTCGCGGAGGACCTGGGCGAGGGCCACACCCTCGTCGTACGGCTGCACCCCTCGCTGGCGAACGGTCCGGCGCGCGGGACGGGCCTCGCCGAGCTGCACCGGCGGCGCGTGCTGGTCGACGCCACCGACGAGCCGCACGTCGAGGAGGTGATGCTCGCCTCGGACGCCCTGGTCACCGACTACTCGGCCCTGATGTTCGACTACGCCAATCTGGACCGGCCGATCGTCGTGCACGCCGACGACTGGGGTGCGTTCCGGGCGAGCCGGGGCGCCTACTTCGACCTCATGGAGAACGCGCCGGGGCATGTCTCACGCTCGTACCGGGAGCTGGCGTGGCTGTTCGCCTCCGGGTGCTGGCGGGACGAGGACTCGACGCGGCTGCGGGCGGACTTCCGGGCGCGGTTCTGCGCGTTCGACGACGGGCGCGCGGCCGAGCGCGTGGTGCGCACGCTGATGCTGGGCGAGCCGGACGTCCAGGCGTCGGTGCCGGCACCGGCGGCGGGCGACAGCGAGGCGCTGACGACGTCGCCGTGAACGCCCGCGGCCTCGTACGCCGGGGAAAGTGCGTACGAGGCCGCGGGCGGGGCCGGGGTTACTCGATGACGAGCTCGACAGGGATGTTGCCGCGGGTGGCGTTGGAGTAGGGGCACACCTGGTGGGCCTGCTCGACCAGCTTGCGGCCGGTCTCCTGGTCCACGGTGTCCGGCAGCTCGACGCGCAGGGTGACCGCGAGCGCGAAGCCCTCGCCCTGCTTACCGATGCCGACCTCGGCGGTCACGGCGGCGTCGCTGACGTCCACCTTGGCCGCCCGGCCGACGAGGCCGAGCGCGCTGCCGAAGCAGGCCGCGTAACCGGCGGCGAACAGCTGCTCCGGGTTGGTTCCCTCGCCGTTGCCGCCCAGCTCCACCGGCGGGGCCAGCTTGAGGTCGATCTTGCCGTCGGAGGAGACGGCGCGGCCCTCACGGCCGTGGGTGGCGGTGGCGACAGCGGTGTAGAGCGCGTCCATGAAAACCATCCCTCTCGAAGTCACACGGCGGCCGGTCCTTCGCTGACCCGGGGCCGCCTTACGCAGACAAAGTAGAGCACACAATTCAGTTGTGCACAACTAAATGGCGGGCGGGAGCTACCCTGTCTGCATGACGACCACCCGGCCCCCCCGTACGGAGGCGACCTCCGCTGCCGAGGAGTACCTGCGCCTCGACCGCCAGATCTGCTTCTCGCTGCACGCCGCGTCGCGCGCCTTCAACGGCGTCTACCGCGTCGTCCTGAAGGACCTGGGGCTGACGTACCCGCAGTACCTGGTGATGCTGGTGCTGTGGGAGCACGGGGAGCTGCCGGTGAAGAAGCTCGGCGAGCATCTGCGACTGGACTCCGGGACGCTCTCCCCGCTGCTGAAGCGGCTGGAGGCGGCGGGCCTGGTGCGGCGGGAGCGCAGCACGCGGGACGAGCGGTCCGTGCACATCCACCTCACGGACGAGGGCACGGCGCTCAGGGAACGCGCGCTGCTGGTGCCGCGCCGGATCGCCGCGGCGACGGGCTTCGACCTGACGGAGATCACCGAACTGCGCGACCGCCTCGACCAGTTGACCCGCACCCTGGACGCGGCGGCACTGGACGAAACCCCTGGCTGCGCCTAGGTCCTTTCGTTTGGATCAGGCCGGATCAGGGAGCGGGGCCTGGTGCGTGCAGCTGCAAGGCGGAGGAGGCTGTGACATCAGCCGCTACCGCGGCGGGCAACGCGATGGGGGTCCCCCCGCGCGAGCGTGTTCGAGCGTGGGGAGTCGGCGACCGACGACAACGCCGCTGGGGGTGCCCACGCCGTCAAGGCAGTGGGGGAGTGCGTGCCAGGCCCCGCGAGCCCGGCGTGATCCAAACGAGAGGCCCTAGTTCGACAAGTTCGACGACGGCACCTGGCGGCGTACGTAGAGTCGAAGTGTGAAGTGGGGCCGCACGTACTCCTCGCGGGTGACGAAGTCGCGCTTCACGACCCCGAGTTTGGCGCGGTCCGTGGCGTTCCAGGGCGTCCAGGAGGAATCCAGCGCGTACCGCTCGGTGACCACCCAGACGTACCTGAGCCCCTCGAGCCGCCGCCGCAACTCCTCGGGACCGACCTCCCGTCCGTACAGCGTCCCGCTCTCGGCGGCCGGCACGCCCAGCGCCACGTCCCGGACTCCCCGGAACCCGGCCGGATAGGCGAGCGCCGACCGCCGCTCCAGCGAGGGCAGGAACAACACGGGATCCCCGGACCGCACCCGCCGCGCCACGGCCGCGGACACGGCCCCGAGATCATCGGGCCGGTGCGCGGCCCGCCGATCGGCCCGGAGCAGGGGCAACTGCACGAGCAACGCACAACAGACGGCCACGACGCCGAGCAGGGCCACACCATCGCCGTACAGCCGGCGGTCCATGTGCGCCCACCCACCGAGCCGCAGCCGCCGCACCAGCCCGGCCGCCCGCTCCGCCCCGGCCGCCGCCAGCAACGGCACCCCGGCCAGCGAGTACAGCACATACCGGTCGTAGTACAACGGCCGGAACTGCGACACCGCCATCAGCACCGCAGGCGGAATCACCAGCAGCGGCCCCGCGACCCCCACCAGGGAAACCCCCCGCGGCAACGGCGCCAGAGCCCCCAGCACCGCCAGCCCCAGGCACGGCACGAGCACCCGGCGCGACGGCCCGAAGAACTCCTCCACCAGCCCCTGCACGCTCCGCGCGTCCGGCGCCGTCAGCCACGCGACCTGCTCCGCCTGCCCTCGGGACACCAGCACCAGCGGCAACAGCACCACCACCGCGGCCCCGGCCGCACTCCCCCACCGAAGCCACACCCGCCCCGGCACCCGTGCCAACGCCAGCGTGCAGGCATGTGCCAGGAGCATCAGCGGCGCGAACTCGTGCAGTACGCACGTGACGGCGACGACCAGCCCGTACGGCCACCACCTCCCGCCCTCCACGGCGCGCACGAGCAGCAGGGTCGCCCCCGCCACCCCGGCCGCGACCAGCGCGTAGGAACGCCCTTCCTGCGCGTAGTGCCCGACCATCGGCGTCACCGCGTAGAGCAGCCCCGCCCACAGCCCCACACGCGGCCGCCCGAGCCGCACTCCCAGCGCGGCGACCAGACCCGCGGCCGCGGCCGCCCCGCACACCGAGGGCAGCCGCAGCAGCACCTCGCCGGGATGGAGGGCCAGGACCGGGTGCATCAGCAGGTAGTACAGGCCGTGCACCGCGTCCACACTCCGCAGCAGATGCCAGATCTGCGGCAGCGAGCGGCGCGCCACCTGGAACGTGGCCGCCTCGTCCCGCCACATGCCGTCACGGTCCAGCCCCCACAGCCCGAGTGTGAACATGACCGCGACGGGCACCAGGACGGCGATGCGCTCCCCGCGCCTCATCGGTGACCGGCTCATGCCCGCATTCAACATGCGCGGGTTTCGTACGATTAAACAACTTTTGCCCTGAGTTGACGCTGTATCCACCACACGCGCCACGCAGACGGCCTACCATCCGGGCTTGATGAGTGCCTTGAAGACTGCCCTGGAACGCCCGGCGACCAGACCGGCACCCTTTTTCCCGCCGCCCTTCTGGAAGAGGGTGCGCCGGACGCATCGGTTGCTTCTGCTCGCCGTAGGCTGGCTCGCCACCCGTGCCCTGATGCTCTGGCTGCTCGCCCACGACCAGTACCCGCTGCTCGGCCGGGGCGGGGTCGCGAAGGAGGTCTGGAAGCTCTACTTCCACTGGTACGGCATCCTCCGGCACGGCGCCTTCCCCTCCGGCGACCACCTGTGGCAGTACCCACCGGGCGCCGGCGCGGTGCTCCTGTCGCCCGCGCTGCTGCCGGGGCTGACGTACTTTCAGGCGTTCGTGGTCATCACGTTGTTCACGGACGCCTTGATCACGCTCGTCCTCGCGCACGCGGGCACCCGCCGGGGCCGCTCACTGCGCGGCGCGGCGCTGTGGATCGCCGGTCTGCCGCTGCTGCTGCACATCCCGCTCGTCCGGTACGACGTCCAGGTCACCGCCTTCGCCGTCGTCTCGCTGCTCACGGTGGGGCGCTCCGCGCGCCTGGGCGGCGCGTTCGCGGCCCTCGGCGCCCTGGTGAAGGTGTGGCCGGCGCTGGCGCTCATCGGCACGCCGCGAGGCCGCGGCACCCGCCAGGCGTGGACGACGGCGGCCGTCACCGTGGTGACGCTGCTCGCCGTGGTCGCGGTCCTGTTCCGCAACCCGTTCGACTTCCTGCGCCAGCAGGGCGGCCGGGGCGTGCAGATCGAGTCGCTGGGCGGCACGGTGCTGATGCTGGCGCGCCGGACCGGCTGGTCGGGCACCACCCGCTACCAGTACGGCGCCGTGGAGTTCGTCGGCCCGCATGTGCGCGCGGTCGCCGACTGCTCGCTCGCGCTGACCGCGGTCGCCTTCGCGCTGCTGCTGCTGTGGCGGCTGCGCGCCCGTCGCTGGACGCCGGCGACCCCGTACGACGCGGCACTGACGGCCGTGCTGCTGTTCACGGTGACGAGCCGGGTGATCAGCCCCCAGTACATGATCTGGCTGGTCGGGCTCGCCGCCGTCTGCCTGACCACACGGCACACCACCCAACGCCCCGCGGCCTGGCTCATCCTGGCGGCGACCGCGATCAGCGCCGTGGTGTACCCCGCCTTCTACGGGGAGGTGATCAGCTCCACCTGGAGGGGCTGTCTGCTCATGCTGGCCCGCAACGGACTGCTGACCACCGCGGCGGTCATGTCGTTCGTCCGCCTGTGGCGCTCCGGGCGCGCGGTGCCGCGGCGAGAGAATGCGGAGGCCCCCGCAGGGAAGGGCCGGGTTCCCGCCCTCTCCCCCACAGGAGGTTAAGGGCCACTTAACAGATCATTACCGGCTGCCCGTATTCTCGGCTCGTGGAAGCGATGGGTCACCCTCACGATGCACAGGTCAGCGTCGTCGTCATCGGATACGACGACGCCGCCCATGTGACAGGCGCGGTCCGTTCGGCCCTCGCGCAGGGCGGGGTCGTCCGCGAAGTCATCGCGGTCGACGACTGCTCGTCGGACGGCAGCGCCGAGCTGCTGCACGCCCTGGCGGCCGAGGAGCCGCGCGTCAGAGTGATCAGCCGGACCACCAACAGTGGCGGCTGCGGCACCCCGCGCAACGACGGGATCGAGGCGGCGACCGCCCCGTACGTCATGTTCCTGGACAGCGACGACGTGCTGCCGCCGGGCGCGGTGGACGCGCTGCTCATGGCGGCCGTCGCGCACGGCACCCAGCTCGCCGCCGGCCTGTGTGTGCGCCGCGAGCTGCCCTCGGGCCGCGAGGTGCCCTGGCAGCCGGAGCTGTACGAGCGGGCCGCGGTGGTCTCCCACCCCTCCCGGCGCCCCGGCCTGGCCCACGACACGCTGTGCGTCAACAAGCTGTACCGCACCGACTTCCTGCGCGAGCACGGCATCCGCTTCCCCGACGGCCGCTTCCCTTACGAGGACTTCGTCTTCAGCGCGCGCGTGCTGGCCGCCGGCCCGAGCATCGCCGTGATCCCCGACACTGTGTACGTCTGGCACGTGCGCCGCTCCGCCCAGCGCCTGTCCATCTCCCTCGCCCGCGCCGACGTCGAGAACTGGAAGGCGCGCATGGAGGCGACCCGGCAGTCGTACGAGATCCTGCTGGGCGCCGGCGAGAAACCGCTGGCGCGGGCGGCCCGCACCACCTTCCTGGACCGGAGCTTGCGCATGTACACGCGGGAGCTGCCGTTGCGCGACGAGGAGTACCGCAAGGAGTGGTGGCGGCTCACGCGCGCGTACCTCGAGGAATTCGAGGCGGCCGACTTCGCGCAGGCGTCCGTGCCGGGGCGGGTCGTCGCGCAGGTGGTGCTCGCCTCCGAGCAGCCGCGCGACCTGCACCGGCTCAAGGAGCTCGCGGCCCGTCCGGCGCGGCTGACCCCGCGGTACGCGAGGACGGCGGACGGCACGCCCGTCTGGTCGGACGACCTGCCGCAGGTCCGGCTCGAGCACCTGCTGCAATGCCCCATGGAGCACCTGCCGGTCACCGTCGAGGCGGAACTGCGCCCCGGCGCTCGTGCCGGCCGGCTGCGGCTGCGCCTGCACGAGCTGTACGGGCGGGTGGAGAACGCGCGTCCGGCCCGGGTGGACGTGGAGTTCGTGCTCCGGGAGGACGAGAAGCGGGTGGGGCTGTCCACCACGGCCGAGCTCCGGAAGGACCCGGACTCCGCCGGCTGGACTGCCGAGACACCGGTGGACCTGGCGGCCCTCGGCGCCGGAACCTGGGACCTGAAGCTGACGCTCCGCTTCGATGACGGAACGAGCCGCGAGACCGCGCCGCACGCCGTCGCGGGCGCCGGCCTGCTGCGCCGCCAGGCGGTGCCGAGCCTGAGGCACGGCGTGCTGCTGGTGCAGCCGTACGCTACGCACTCGGGAGCGCTGGCGCTGAGGGTCGCGTCGGGAGTGCGAGGTGTGACATCGGTCGCGCGGCGTAGGCTCCGGCGCCTGATTCACTTGAGGTGAAGGACGGCGGGTGAACTCCACCTGCTTCACTGAAGTGGCAGCAAGAACACGACAGGCCAACGAGCAAGGAGACGGCCGCATCATGACCTGGCTGATCACCGGCGGTGCCGGTTACATCGGGGCGCACGTCGTCCGTGCGATGACCGAGGCGGGCGAGAGCGCCGTGGTGTACGACGACCTGTCCACGGGCATCGCCGAGCGCGTGCCCGCTCAGGTGCCGCTGGTGGAGGGCTCCACCCTGGACGGCGACCTGCTGCGCCGCACGCTGGCGGAGCACTCGGTGACGGGGGTCGTGCACCTGGCGGCGAAGAAGCAGGTGGGCGAGTCGGTGGAGCTGCCGCTGCACTACTACCGGGAGAACGTGGAGGGGCTGCGCGTCCTGCTGGAGGCGGTGACGGAGTCCCAGGTTCCCTCCTTCGTGTTCTCCTCGTCCGCCGCCGTGTACGGCATGCCGGATGTGGACCTGGTCACGGAGGACACGCCGTGTGTCCCGATGTCTCCGTACGGCGAGACCAAGCTGGCCGGCGAGTGGCTGGTTCGGGCGGCGGGAAGGGCGACCGGCCTGTCCACCGCGTCCCTGCGCTATTTCAACGTGGCGGGCGCGGCGAGCCCCGAGCTGGCGGACGTCGGCGTCTTCAACCTGATCCCGATGGTGTTCGAGAAGCTGACCGAGAACGCGGCACCGCGCATCTTCGGCGACGACTACGCCACACCCGACGGCACCTGCATCCGCGACTACATCCATGTGGCCGACCTGGCCGAGGCCCACGTCGCGGCCGCCCGCGCGCTCCAGGCCTCCCCCGGCACGGACCTCACCCTCAACATCGGCCGCGGGGAGGGCGTGTCGGTCCGCGAGATGATCGACCGCATCAACGCGATCACCGGTTACGACACCGCGCCGACGGTCACCCCGCGCCGCCCCGGCGACCCGGCCCGCGTCGTCGCCTCGGCCGACCGTATCGCCCGGGAACTGGGCTGGACGGCCAAGCGCGACGTGGAGGACATGATCACCTCGGCGTGGGAGGGCTGGGTGCGCAGGCATCCGGAAGCGGCGCGGCGGTAGGACGCTCGGGCCTCGCGAGGCGGCGCGGCGGTAGGACGCTCAGGCCTCGCGAGGCGGCGCGGCGGTAGGACGCTCAGGCCTCGCGAGGCGGCGCGGCGGTAGGACGCTCAGGCCGTCGCGCTCCGCGAGAGTGCGGGGAGTTCCGGGAACGTGGCGCCGGTCAGTTCCTCGGACACCGTCCACAGGCGGCGGGCCGCCTGTGGGTCACTGGCCGCGCGGGAGCGGCCGACCAGGGTAGGTGCGCCGCGCATCTCGCCCAGGCCGTCGGGGCCGACGTAGCTCGCGCCGGGCAGGTCCTGGGTCGCCGCGTAGAGGGTGGGCAGCGCGCCCGCCTTGTCGTCCTGGGCGAACAGGCGGTTGCCGACCTGCATCCCGATCCGGCGCAGGGCGCTCGCGTCGTGACCCTGGAGGTTGGTCGCGGCCCAGCCCGGGTGCGCGGCCAGCGCCCGCACCCGCGAGCCCGCCTCCGTCAGGCGGCGCTGCAGCTCCAGGGTGAACAGCAGGTTGGCCAGCTTGGACTGGGCGTAGGCCGCCATGGGGGAGTAGGCGCCGGTCAGGTTCAGATTCTCGAAGTGGATGCGCGCACCGGGGTACCGGTGCATACCCGATGACACGGTTACCACCCGGTCCCTGACATGCGGCAGCAGCAGGTTCGTCAGGGCGAAGTGGCCCAGGTGGTTGGTGCCGAACTGGGTCTCGAAGCCGTCCTTGGTGGCGCCCTCGGGGACGTTCATGACACCGGCGTTGTTGACGAGCACGTCGATGTCGCCCTGCCACTCGCCGGCGAACTCCCGTACGGACGCCAGGTCGGCCAGGTCGAGACGGCGCACCTCCAGGCGGCCCTTCGCACCGCGCACGGTGGCGGCGGCCGCCTCGCCGCGCCGGGGATCGCGTACGGCGAGCACCACATGGGCGCCTTCCCGGGCGAGGGCGTCGACGGTGGCGAAGCCGATGCCGCTGTTGGCGCCGGTGACGACGACGGTGCGGCCGGTCTGGTCGGCGATGTCGCCGACGTTCCACTCGGCCTGCTTGGTCGGTTCGGTCTGCTTCTTGCTCTGTGTGCTCTGCGTCGTGGGCATGCGGCTAAAGTAGGCGCCGACAACAATGCTGTCAACGACAACAAAGGTGACGCCGCCAACAAAGTAGTCGGCGACCACATCCTGGCTACACTGACCTGCATGCACACTCGACGCCGTTACCACCACGGAGACCTCCGCGCCGCGCTGCTCACCCGCGCCGAGGAGACACTCCGGGAGAAGGGACCGGCCGCGCTGTCCCTCCGGGAACTCGCCCGCGACCTGGGCGTGAGCCACGCCGCACCGAGCCGTCACTTCAAGGACAAGCAGGCGCTGCTGGACGCGCTGGCGCTGGCCGGCTTCGACCGGCTCGCGCAGGCGATGACGGCGGCACTGGAGGAGACCGGAGAGTCGTTCGCCGAACGGCTGCGGGCGGGGGCCCGCGCGTATATGGACTTCGCCACCGCCAACGCCGAACTGCTCGACCTCATGTACGCGATCAAGCACACCCCCTCGGCGTCCGAGCAGCTGAACGCCGCGTCCCAGCGGTGGACCGACGCGATGGCGGCCCTGATCACCGAGGGCCAGCGCCGAGGAGAGGTGCGCGAGGGCTCTGTGGAGCGCGTGGGCGTCGGAGTCTTCTCCACCCTGCACGGCTACGCCTCACTCGCGGCGGGCGACCACCTGCCGCCGGAGGTGCGCACCCAGGGTCTGGACGACCTCGTCGCGTACATCCTGCGGGGCTGCGCCCCGGAATAGCGCACGCGGTAGCGAGCCCCGGGCCCGCTCGAGCCGGCCGCTACACGGCCGACCCCCGTCCGCCCTGGCGGTGAACCGCGCAGTTCGGACGGGGGTCGCCAGGCCGGCGGTGATACCGGTCAGATGATGGGGTCGTAGATGTTCCACCCCGTGGCGATGCTGCTCCGCGAACCGTACGGCGACGTCGGGCTGCCGGTGCCCGGGTAAAGGTACACGTTCCCGGAGGAGTCCCGGGCGACGAGGTCCGGCTTGCCATCGCCGTTCACGTCACCGGGGCCGACCATGGTGTAGCCGCCCCAGCCCCAGCCCGCCTTGATGCGCGGCCCGAACGGCGACGTCGTGCTGCCCGTTCCGGGATAGACGAACAGGTTCCCGGAGGAGTCCCGGGCGAGCAGGTCCGCCTTCCCGTCACCCGTGAGGTCGCCGCCATTGACCATGGTGTAGCCGCCCCAGCCCCAGCCCGCCTTGATGCGCGGCCCGAACGGCGACGTCGTGCTGCCCGTTCCGGGATAGACGAACAGGTTCCCGGA
>NZ_JBFBBS010000003.1:331732-337166 GCF_040682835.1 Streptomyces sp. NPDC051104
ACGGAGGAGTCCCGGGCGAGCAGGTCCGCCTTCCCGTCACCGGTCAGGTCCCCCATGCCGAGCATGGTGTAGCCGCCCCACCCGAAGCCGGCCTTCACCCGCGCCTTGAAGGGTGCCGACGGTTTGCCGCTGCCCTGGTAGTACCAGAGGTTTCCGGAGCCGTCGCGAGCGACCATGTCACCCGTGCCGTCGGCGTGGAACACCGACATCGGCGTCATGGCGTTGTAGCCGCCCCAGCCGTAGCCGACCTTGTACCGCGACAGGAACGGCGACGACGCCACGCCCGTGCCCTGGTACTGCCACAGGTTGCCCGAGGAGTCACGGGCCAGGAGGTTCTGCCGCGTCGAGGCGGCCGGCCCGGGCACCGCGGAGATCACCTTCACATCCGCCGAACTCAGGTACGCCAGACGGTGGTTGTAACGGATCGGGTAGTAGGTGGTGGTGCCGCTGATCACCGTTCGGTCGTGCGCGGCGCTGCCGTCGAACGTCGTCGAGCGGTAGTAGCCCGACGTCTCCTTCGCGATGGCGACGTACGACTGCCCCGATGGGATCGAGTACTTGGTGAGCGCCGTCACCGGCTGCGGGGTGAGGTCGCTCGGGTACGCGCTCGCCTCCGGGTAGGCGCGGCCGTAGACCGGGATGGAGCCGACCCCGTCGCGGGCGGTGACCACCGTGACCGCGGAGGTGTCGGAGACCGGAACGGTGTACGCGCCGTGCGGGTTGTAGAACCACGCCTTGGTGCCGCCGTACCAGATCGCCGTCCAGTCGTCCTGCTGGTCGGCCACCACGAAGTCCTGACCCGCGACCGCCTTGTCGCTCCAGTCGGATGCGGCGGTCGTCCCGGAGGAGAAGTACGGATTCGTGATCAGCGACGCGCTGTTCGACGGCGAGGTGCGCAGGTACACGAAGTCGGCGGGCTGCGCCGACTGACCGCTGACGGGCGGTTCGTACGACGAGTCGAACGGCGGCGCGATCCGCACCACCTCGCCGGCGACGAGCGGCGAGCCGGCCGGGTTGCTGTTCGGCGCGCCGAGCAGGGACATGTAGTGGTTCCAGTCCCAGTACGTGCCCGGGTCCCAGTGCATGCCTGCCACGTACGCGTCCAGCGGGCCCGTGATGTCGTCGTGGCCGATGATGTGCTCGCGGTCGAGCGGGATGCCGTACTTGCCCGCGAGGTACTTCACCAGCGCGGCGGACGACTCGTACTCCGACTCGGTGTACCAGCTCCCGCCCTGGAGCGCGAAGCCCTCGTGCTCGATGCCGATGGCGTGCTGGTTCATGTACCAGTTGCCCGCGTGCCAGGCGACGTCCTTGTCGGCCACCATCTGCGTGACCAGCCCGTCCGAGGAGCGGATCAGGTAGTGGGCGCTGGCGCCGGCGGTCGGGTCCTGGAACTGGCTGAGCGCCGAGGAGTACTGGCCCTCGGTGTCGTGGATGACGATGTAGTTGATCGCGTCGCCGTCCGAGGGCCGGTCGGCGATGTCGTAGTTCCCGTACTGCGTCTTGTCGGTGGAACTGGTCTGCTTGTACGCGGCGGGCACGAAGTCGCACGTGAGACCGGTCGGGCACGGGTCCGGGGTGCTGGTCGCCGTGGCCGCCGTCGCGGTGGTGTAGCTCGCGTCCGTCGCGGTGGCGTAGCCGGTGTGCGTGCTGCCGGTGGTCGAGTAGGCAGCCGTGCTCACCTTCGGCTTCAGCCCGGGATGCGCCTCGAGCGTCACCTGCTGGCCGTCGGCGGTCACACGGCTGATCCCCGAACGCATGTGGGCGTAGACGCGCTGCGCGAACTGTGCCGCGCCCCGGCCGTCCGGCGACTGGCTGTAACGTTCCACCGCCGCGTACCACTGCTCCGGGTCGGCCGGCAGCCCGCCGGTCGCCGCACGCTCGTACTCGGCCAGCAGCGCCGCACCTCCGCGCACGCTCTGTCTCATGTCCGTGCGCAGTGACGTCGTCGACGTACCGATGAGCTTGGCCGCCCGGTCCAGCGTGTGCAGTGCGGGCGCGTCGGTCTGCACGGCGCCCACGTCAGCCAGCACGCGCTTCGACGGGTGGAAGGGCCGCTGGCCGTCCTCACCGCGCAGGTTCAACTCCCGCACGCGGTCGCTCTCCGACGGCTTGGGCACGTCCGTCGAGGCCACCTGCGTGAGGCCCATCACGTTGTAGTTGCCGGTCATGCTCGGCCGGCCCGCGTGGGTGTCCCAGCGGCTCTGCTGGTACGCCACCGCCATCAGCACGCTCTGCGGCACGTGGAACTCCCGTGCCGCCGAGGCGAACTCATCCTGCAGGGCAGTGGGGGCGGCCGCCGTCGACGGCGAGCCGCCCGGCTGGCTGGCCTGCGCCACGGCCGCGATTCCCGCCGCGACCAAGGCGAGCACGCCCCCGGCAGCCATTCCCACCCGCACCCTCGACCGGCGGTGTCTTCGCTGCTTGCGATTCAAAAGACCGTCACATCCTGTTCTGACCATGCCTCGGCCAACCATGGGGGGCGGCACCCGGACGCTAGCAGGGGCCGACGGCCGTTCACACACTGGGTATGCCGAACAGGGATCACTTCACGGTCCGGGCACCCGTCCGCTCGTCCTCTCCGCCGCCTCCTGGGCCGCGTTCGCCGAGCGGCTGGAGGGCTGATGGGCGGACGGCCGCTGTCCGCGCGGGGCGACGGTCACAGCCGGGCTCACAAGGCCCTGAGGGCTCCCGCCGTGGCCCGGGCCAACCCAGCCAGATACCCTTTCGGCAGCTTCGGCCCCCGGACCACCACCGCGCGCCAGTACAGCGGGCCCGAGATCAGGTCCAGGGCCAGGTCCATGTCGATCGTTGCGCTGATCTCGCCGCGCGCGGCCGCCGCCGAGACGATGCCGCTCGCCACACGCTCCTGGCCCTCGCGCAGCGCCTTCTGCATGGCCTCGGCGATGTCGGGATTGCGGGCCGCCTCCGCCTGGAGGTCGGGGATGATCTGGCCGGCCACCGGGTGCCGCAGGGCTCGGGACGTGACCTCGTACAGGAGGCGCAGATCGCCCTCCAGTGAACCGGTGTCGGGCGCCGGCAGGCCCTGGACCGCGATCGCCGACATCAGGTCCAGGACCAGGTGCAGTTTCGAGCGCCACCGGCGGTACACCGCCGTCTTGCCGACACCGGCCCGGCGCGCGATGCCCTCGATGGACATCCGGGCGTAGCCGACGGCCGCCAGTTCCTCGAAGACCGCCGCGCGAATGGCTTCCGTCACGTCCTCGCGGAGGACGGCCGCACCCGCGGGCGCCCTGCGCCCCCGCTTCACCTGGGGAGCGTCGGCGTTCGTCGTCATGCGGACCAGCATAGGGCGTGACGACGAAACGGTTGCGTTCCGACGTCGAATCGGCTTACCCTCGCGTTGCGACGATACGGTCCCGTTCCGACGTAAAGGACAAGAGTCCAAACCCCCAAGAGCAGTACAAGAGCCCTGGAGCCGAGCAAGGCCCCGACAGGAAACAAGAAACGCAGGGCAGCGGTACCAGCGGGGACAACGCGGCGGAACACTCGGTACCGGTTGCGCAACCGACCCCCGAGCGAAAGCAGCGGATGTGAGCCAGGTTCTCCACACACCGCCCCCCACGGCCAGCGACACGGCCGCGACCCCGGCGCAGCTCGCCGCCCGGTACGGCCTCGCGGTCAGCGGTGCCCGCCCCTCCCTGCCGGAGTACGTCCGCCAGCTGTGGGCGCGCCGGCACTTCATCACGGCCTTCGCCACCGCCAAGCTCACCGCTCAGTACAGCGAGGCGAAGCTCGGCCAGATCTGGCAGGTCATGACGCCCCTGCTGAACGCGGCGGTGTACTACTTCATCTTCGGCGTCCTGCTGGGCACCAGCCGCGGCGTGGCGGACTACATCCCGTTCCTGGTGACGGGTGTGTTCGTGTGGACGTTCACACAGAGCTCGATCATGGCGGGCACCCGCGCGATCTCCGGCAACCTCGGCCTGGTCCGCGCCCTGCACTTCCCGCGGGCCGCGCTGCCGATCTCGTTCGCGCTCCAGCAGCTCCAGCAGCTGCTGTTCTCGATGGCCGCGCTCGCGATCATCCTGCTCTGCTTCGGCATCCCGGTGAGCGTCTCCTGGCTGCTGATCGTGCCTGTACTGTTCCTGCAGTTCGTGTTCAACGCCGGCGTCTCGATGATCATGGCCCGGATGGGCGCCAAGACGCCGGACATCGCGCAGCTGATGCCGTTCGTCCTGCGCACCTGGATGTACGTCTCCGGCGTCATGTTCAGCATCGACAAGACGCTCAAGCACACCGGCCTGCCCTACTTGGCGAAGGTGATACTGAAGTCGAACCCCTCGGCCGTCTACATCGACCTGATGCGCTACGCCCTGATCGACAGCTTCAAGGCCCGTGAGCTCCCCCACCACGTGTGGGCGTACGCGGTCGGCTGGGCCCTGCTCGCGGGCGTCGGGGGCTTCATCTACTTCTGGAAGGCTGAGGAGAAGTACGGCCGTGGCTGAACCTGTGACCGACGAGCTGATCCCGACCGTCATCTGCGACGGCGTCGACATCGTCTACCGCGTCCATGGCACGGGGGCCGGCCGTGGCTCCGCGACCGCCGCGCTCAACCGCATCCTGCACCGCAAGCAGGCGGAGAAGGCGGCGGGCGTCCGCCGGGTGCACGCCGTGAAGAACGTGTCCTTCACCGCGTACAAGGGCGAGGCCATCGGCCTGATCGGGACCAACGGTTCCGGGAAGTCCACGCTGCTCAAGGCCATCGCCGGCCTGCTCCCGGTGGAGAACGGCAAGATCTACACAAATGGCCAGCCCTCCCTCCTCGGGGTCAACGCGGCCCTGATGAACGACCTGACGGGCGAGCGCAACGTCTACCTCGGCGCTCTCGCCATGGGCATGTCCCGCGAGCAGATCAGGGAGCGCTACCAGGACATCGTCGACTTCTCCGGCATCAACGAGAAGGGCGACTTCATCACGCTGCCCATGCGGACGTACTCGTCGGGTATGGCCGCCCGTCTGCGCTTCTCGATCGCCGCCGCCAAGGACCACGACGTGCTGCTGATCGACGAGGCCCTCGCCACCGGCGACCGCGCCTTCCAGCGGCGGTCCGAGGAACGCATCCGGGAACTGCGCGAGCACGCCGGCACCGTCTTCCTGGTGAGCCACAACAACAAGTCGATCCGCGACACCTGCGAGCGGGTGCTGTGGCTGGAGCGCGGTGTGCTGCGCATGGACGGTCCGACCGAGGAGGTCCTCGCGGAGTACGAGGCGTTCACCGGCGGGGCCGACAAGGCCAAGGGCGCGAGCGCCGCGGGGCCGGGGACCGCGAAGAAGGAATCCGCGGGAGCCAAGTAGCCCGTATTACGAGAAGGCCGAGGCGGGGGGTCCGGGGGCTGCACCCCCGGGCCGATCGGAAGAGCACACCTCAGAACACCACTCAAAAAATAATGTATATCTGTTTTCGTGGTTT